>DATJSI010000135.1 GCA_035504215.1 Mycobacteriales bacterium | reverse complement strand
AGGCCGCCTTCGCGATCGAGGCGAACAGGTTCTTGGCCTCGACGGTCTCGACGACCTCACCGCTGTGCCGGGCACGCAGCCCGAACTCGCGACCCTCCTCGACCGCGCGCATGAACTCGTCGTTGACCCGCACCGAGTTGTTGGCGTTCTGGTACTGCACCGAGACGATGTCCTGGCCGCCGAGGTCCATGTCGAACCCGGCGTCACGCAGCGCACGGATCTTGTCCTCTTCGCGCGCCTTGGTCTGCACGAATTCCTCGATGTCGGGGTGGTCGACGTCGAGGATGACCATCTTCGCCGCGCGCCGGGTCGCGCCGCCGGACTTGATCGTGCCGGCCGAGGCGTCGGCGCCGCGCATGAAGCTGACCGGCCCGCTCGCGGTCCCGCCGGAGGACAGCAGCTCCTTTGACGACCGGATCCGTGACAGGTTCAGGCCCGCGCCGGAGCCGCCCTTGAAGATCAAGCCCTCTTCTCGATACCAGTTCAGGATCGAGTCCATCGTGTCGTCGACGGCAAGGATGAAACAGTTGTGCACGCGCAGGCCTGCCGAGAGGTACTCCCCGGACTCGGTCTGAATGTCGTAGACATCCAGCTCTCCGCGATCGACGATCGATGCGATCTGAAGTCGCTTCGTTCCGCGCGCCGGGCGACCCGCAACGTCGAAGGAAGCTTCGAGCTTCGCAGCTTTGACCGGATCGATGAAGCCGATTTCCTCGGCGAAGATCTGCCGGTCACCGTCGTTCTGGATCCGAATGCCCCACGTGTCATGACGGTTCGAGCGCTTCTCAGTCTTGCGTCCGACCCGAGCAAAGATGCCGAACCGAGCCAGCAACGCCTGCACTCCGCGAATCAGATCTTCGCCGATCATGTCCAGGCCGACCAGTGTTGAGCTCTCTCGACGGCTCACGTAACCCTCGGCCTGGAACAGGCTCCGCAGGTACGCGGTGACGACGGGCAGCGGTGCCGCGAACAGCCGCTCCGGAACGGTCATCTCGGTCCCGCGAGCGCGCAATCCCCAACCCTCGACGAACTCCGCGAGACCGTTCCCGTAGAGGCGGGTCCGCCGGCAGTCGAGCGATGTGTCCTCAGTGACCACTCCTCGCTCGTGGCGATGCACGTCGGGGAACACGACGTCGAGCTGGCGGGTGACCCACTCGAGCTCAGCGGCGGTCACCGTCATCGCTTCGATGGTCAGCGACCGATTGGTCCCGGTGTACTGCCCGACGAAGCCATCGCTCTGTAGCCATCCGGCCAACGCCGCTTCGGCGATCTCGCGGATCGAGATTTCTGCCTCGCCGTAGGCATAGGTGCGGTGCCACTCGACGGTGTCGCCGATGCGCAACTCGCCCGCGGGAACGAAGCTCCCGATCCGGTCACCGCTCGACCGCCACACCAGGTGGTCCGCAGTCACGTCAAGCTGCTGGCCGGCCTTCGTCTCGACCCGAACAACGCGCTTGCGGCCATTGTGCTTGGCGGCCGTCACGCGGGTGACCCCCTCCGAGTCGTAGACCTTTGTGCCGACGGCGTTCTCCTCGACCAGCTTGCCGATCGGCATCAGGCCTGCCGGTGTGCTGACCAGTGCGTCGTACGGTTGGCACGCCGACACCTGTTGCGGGGACTTGGTTCCGACGTTGAACCAGACCGGTGAGTTGAAGCTGAAGACCTGGTGCAACAGCATGTACGTCAGCTCGTGGTCGAAGATCTCGGCATCCTCGGGCGTGGCGAAGTAGCCGTGCTCCTCACCGGCCCGCCGGTAGGTCTGCACGACCCGGTCGATCAGCTGGCGAAGGCTCGACTCGCGCGCGTCGGTGCCCACCGCGCCGCGGAAGTACTTGGTGGTGACGATGTTGGCCGCGTTGACCGACCAGAAGTCGGGGAACTCCACCCCGCGCTGCTCGAAGTTGATCGAGCCGTCGCGCCAGTTGGTCATCACAACGTCGCGGCGCTCCCAGCTCACCTCGTCGTACGGGTGCGCGCCGGGGGTCGTGTAGACGCGCTCCAGCCGCAGTCGGCCGCGGCCGGTGCCGGCCCCGGTCGTGGCCTCGGCGTGCGTCCGGCCGCTCGTCGTCTCGGTCATCGAAGTCCTTTCGGCTGCTGTTAGTTCAACGCTTCGGCGGCCGGATGCACTCCCGGCGCGAGGGTGGATTCAGGGGTCGATTCACGGGCCGATTCAGGGGTCGATTCGGGAGCCGGGTCGGCGGCGGGATCGGGGCGGCCCTGCTCGCGGATCGCGGCCACCTCGATCACGAAGTCATCGAGGGAGGTGAAGTTGCGGTAGACGCTCGCGAACCGCAGGTAGGCCACCTCGTCGAGCCGGGACAGCGGCTCGAGAATGGCCAGGCCGACCTCGTGGGCCGGGACCTCGGCGAGCCCGCCAGCGCGGATCGTCTCCTCGACCTGGTGGCCGAGCAGGGCGAGGGCGTCCTCGTCCACCGGTCGGCCGGAGCAGGCCTTGCGTACACCGTCGATCACCTTCGCCCGGCTGAACGGCTCGCAGGCGCCGGAGCGCTTGACCACCGACAGGCTGGCGGTCTCCACCGTGGTGAACCGCCGGCCGCACTCGGGGCAGGCCCGCCGGCGGCGGATCGCCGCGCCGTCCTCGGTCTCGCGGGAGTCGACCACGCGGGAGTCGGGAAAGCGACAGAACGGACAATGCATCCGCTTCGGTGCCTCCCTTCCGCGTCCGGTGCCGTTCATCCACACCCCGGCATGCCCTGTGGACCGGGTGTGGCACAACCTGTGGGGAAACTACATCGGTGTAACACAAGATGTAGGGCGCGACGCTAGACCCGGCCGGACCGCGACGCAAGCACTTCCGGCGAAGTTTCTTGCGCGTGTCGGTGGACTACCCGCCGGCCGGCACGACCAGCTCCTGCCCCGGCGCGACCTCGGCGCTCGCCAGGTGGTTCGCGCGCTCGAGATCGGCCACGGCCAAGCGGGGATCCTCGTGCGGCGCCACCCGAAGCGCGACCGCCCACAAGGTCTCTCCCGGCTCCACCACGACGGTGTGCCGCACCGGTGCGTGCGCGCGCCCGGCGGCCAGGCTGGTCGAACGGCCCAGGCCGAAACCGCCCACGACCGTGGACAGCATCACGACCAGCACCGCGACGACCCGACCACGACGGGTGAGCCGCAGGGACGAACGAGTGGCCCGCGTCGTCGTCATCACAACCTCCAGATCGAATACACGTTCGATCGAACGCCTGTACGAGTTATAACACGGCCGGCCGACACAATCACGACACGTTCGAACAGGTGTTTGAATCCGGCCGGTCGCCTCGCTACCGTGCGGGCATGACCAACGCCAGCGAGCCACCGGCCGGACGCCAGCGGGCCAAGACCCCCGTGAAGACGACCGCCAAGGCCGCCCCCAAGAACGTCCGCGAGATCCCCGACGGCCCGCCGGACGCGGCCGGGCTCACACCGCGCCAGCGCAAGGTGCTCGAGGTGATCCGGGACTCCGTGCTGCGCCGTGGGTATCCGCCCTCGATGCGCGAGATCGGCGAAGCGGTGGGACTCACCTCGACCTCGAGCGTCGCCCACCAGCTGAGCTCACTCGAGCGCAAGGGCTTCCTGCGCCGTGACGCCAACCGCCCGCGAGCGGTCGAGGTGAAGATCCCGGCGGCCGAGCCGGACGACGTCACCGGTGAGGGCGACGACCGGCCGACGCCCGCCTACGTCCCCGTCGTCGGGCAGATCGCGGCCGGCGGCCCGATCCTCGCCGAACACGCGATCGAGGACGTCTTCGCACTTCCCCGACAGATCGTCGGCGACGGCGAGCTGTTCCTGCTCCGGGTGATCGGCGAGTCGATGATCGACGCGGCGATCACCGACGGCGACTGGGTGGTCGTGAGCCGCCAGCAGGATGCCGAGCCCGGGCAGATCGTCGCCGCCCTGCTGGACAACGAAGCGACCGTGAAGACCTTCAGCCGCAAGGACGGCCACGTGTGGCTGCTGCCCGCGAACCCGGACCACTCCCCGATTGCGGGCGACCAGGCCACGATTCTCGGCCGCGTCACCGCCGTACTGCGCCGGATCGGCTGAGCGCTCAGCCGCTGACCGTCACCGTCACGGGCGCACTCGTGGCGAGATGGTGGCCGTGCGCGCCGAGCGCAACGACCCGGTACGCCGCGGTCTTGGCCGGATGCAGGGCGAGGTGGACCACGCCGTGCCGGCCGGTGCTCGCCTTGACCATCGTGGACCAGGAACCCGCACCGATCCGCCGTTCGAGAGCTACCCGCTGATGGCCGGCGCCGATGCGGGCGACCTTGTGCGTCACCCGGCCGGTGATCGTGACCGCCTTGCCCGCCGCCACTGAGCTCGAGCTGCTCGAAACGGTCACCGCCAGCGGGAAGGTCGCCGCGATGGTCGCCCAGGTCGGCTTGACGTTGACCTTGTGCGCGGTGTCGCCGCCGAGGAACTCCTCGGTCATCGACGTACCGGTTCCCGTCTTATAGGCAACCGCCGCACCCATCACCAGCCGAGGCGAGTACGCGTTGATGATGTTGTGCCGGTGCCCCCAGCAACCGGGGTCGCCCTTGTGCTGACAGTCCTCGTTGCCGGAGTTCGGTCCGTCGTCGTACATCCAGAAGAAGTCGTCGAGAAGCGCGGAGTTGCCCGCACCGGCCCAGTTCGACCCGCCGGAGGAGAACCCGTGGCTCGGGAAGTAGGGGTCGCGGTCGGCCTTCGCGCCTTGCCTGGCGAGGGTGTCCAGCGGTTTGGACAGGCCGAGCACCGGACGGCGGTGCCGGTCGACGCGTTCGATGTCGGTGATCGCCAGTAGCTGCGCGCGCACCGAAAGCTCGTTGAAGTCCCCGGGCAAGGTCAGCTTGCCGAGGCCCTCGCTCTTGCGCACCTTGTCGAAGTCGACCAACGCGGGCTTGTCGCACGCCCGGTTGGCGGCGACCGAGGTACCCATGCCGTAGCAGGCCGACCAGAACGCCGAGCTCGGAGTCGCGTTGTGCGCCGGGTCGGCGACCGGATTGGGCTTGCCGGCCGAGCGAAGGTGCGCAGCGGCGAGCGCCCCCGGCGCAGCGAGCGCGACGCCCAGCACGACAGCGGCGCCGAGCAGGCACGCTCCGGTCGCGATCCGCCCCCCGGCGAGGGCTCTCACTGCAGCGTGTACGCCGAGACTTCTCCGGCCAGCCAGGCCGGCAACCGCGCCTCCATGTGGGTCCCTTCGGCCGTGTGGGAGACCGCCTTGACCTCTCCGTGCTCATGCACGCGGGAAACGACCTCACCGTGGTCATACGGCACGAGCAGCGTGACCGGCACGTCCGGGCGCGGCAGCCGCTCGCCGAGCCGCTCACGCAGCCGGTCCAGGCCTTTCCCCGTCACTGCCGAGACCACACACGCGGCCGGCTCGGCACGCAGCACGCGCTCGATCACGTGCGGGTCGGCGGCATCGGCCTTGTTGACCACCACAAGTTCGGGCACGCCGAGGGCGTCGATGTCGGCGAACACCTCACGGACCGCAGCCAGCTGGGCAATCGGGTCGACGTCCGACCCGTCGACGACGTGCAGGATCAGGTCGGCTTCGCCGACCTCCTCGAGGGTCGAGCGGAACGCCTCCACCAGCTGATGCGGCAGATGGCGCACGAAGCCGACCGTGTCGGCCAGCGTGTACAGCCGACCGTCCGGCGTCTCGGCCCGGCGCACCGTCGGGTCGAGTGTCGCGAACAGCGCGTTCTCGACCAGCACGCCGGCATCGGTGAGCCGGTTGAGCAACGAGGACTTGCCGGCATTCGTGTAGCCGGCGATCACGACCGACGGCACCGAGCGCCGCCGGCGCTCCTGTCGCTTGACCTCGCGCGCGGTCTTCATCCCGGCGATCTCCCGGCGCAGCTTCGCGGTGCGCGCCCGGATCCGCCGCCGGTCGGTCTCGATCTTGGTCTCACCGGGTCCGCGGGTGCCGATCCCGCCGCCGCCGGCGACCCGGCCGCCGGCCTGCCGGGACAGCGACTCGCCCCAGCCGCGCAGCCGCGGAAGCATGTACTCGAGCTGGGCCAGCTCGACCTGCGCCTTGCCCTCCTTGCTGCGGGCGTGCTGGGCGAAGATGTCGAGGATCAGCGCGGTCCGGTCGACCACCTTCACCTTGACCACGTCCTCCAGCCGGCGCAGCTGGCTCGGCGTGAGCTCGCCGTCGCAGACGACGGTGTCGGCGCCGGTCGAGAGCACGATCTCGCGCAGCTCGCTCGCCTTGCCCGAGCCGATGAAAGTGGCGGCATCGGGGGTGTCGCGACGCTGGATCACTCCCTCGAGCACCAGCGAGCCGGCCGTCTCGGCGAGCGCCGCGAGCTCGGCCATCGAAGCCTCAGCCACCTGCAGCGTGCCTTCGGTCCACACGCCGACCAGGACGACCCGCTCGAGTCGCAGCTGGCGGTACTCGACCTCGGTGACGTCTGCGAGCTCGGTCGAGATGCCCGGGACACGACGAAGCGCCTGGCGCTCTTCGAGCTCCAGGCCGAGGAATGCTTGCGGTTCAAGCGGTTCGGCCGTCATCGATTCCATGGTGACACGTAGCCATGGGCAGCCACGAACGGTTAACCGGCAGCGAGCGCGTCCAGGTCGACCGTGCCGGCGCCCACCAGCACCGCCGGTCCGGTCATGACGACCGTTCCGTCACCGCGCCAGTCGACGACCAGCCGCCCGCCGAGCACGTCGACGACGTACGGCGCGCGCAGGCCGCCGGTCACATCCATGACCGCGACCGCCGCCGCGCACGCACCACTCCCGCACGACCGGGTCTCACCGACGCCGCGCTCGAAGACCCGCATCCGCACGTGCCGTTCACCAAGCGGCTCGACCAGCTCGACGTTGACGCCATCCGGGTACGCCGATGGCGGGTCGACGGCCGGCGCGTGGCTGAGGTCGAGCGACTCGATCGGTGTGGCGTCGACGACGACCAGGTGCGGGTTGCCCATCGACCAACCCGAAGCCTTCCAGGACGACGTACCGATGCTCACCTCCGCGTCCTCGAGCCGGGTTGCCGTGCCCATGTCGACGCTGATGTCACCACCGCCGGGCGGGACGACGACCTCGCGCGGGCCGCTCCTGGTGCCGATGGTCGTCGGCCCCGTCCCGATCAGCCCGGCGTGCTCGAGGTAACGGGCGAACACCCGGATCCCGTTGCCGCAGGTCTCGGCAACCGAGCCGTCGGCGTTGCGGTACTCCATGAAGTAGCCGGCGTCGTCGCGGGTCACGCGCAGGACGCCGTCCGCCCCGATCCCGGCATGGCGGTCACAGAGCGCGCGGACGACGGAGCCGTCGAGCTCGCCGTCGAAATCCGGCAGCACGATGAAGTCGTTCTCGGTGCCGTGGCCCTTGACGAAGGCCACCGAGCGGCCGGCCATGACAGCCAGGGTAGGCCGGGCTCAGCCGCTCGGGCGCGAGCGACGCTGGGCGGGAGCGGTCCAGCCGGCGCCGTGCGCGAGCATGAGCCGGGCGTGGTCGGCGATCTGCGGTCCGCTGAACAGATAGCCGACCGCGCGGTCACAGCCCAGCTCACACAGCCGCGCGCCCTCGCTCCAGCTCTCGACCCCCTCGGCCACCACACGTACGCCGTGCGCGTGCGCGAGCGCGATCACCGAGGACACGATCGAGTCGTCCTCGAGGTCCGAGCCGACGCCGCGCACGTATGCCTGATCGAGCTTGACCGTTGTGATCGGCAGCTCGCCGAGCATGCCGAGCGCGGAGTACCAGCTCCCGAAGTCGTCCAGTCCGAGCGCAACGCCGACCGAGCGCAGCTCCTCCATCAGCGCGGGCGCATGCCGGCTGCCGGTCGCGAGGGTCTCCTCGGACAGCTCGAGACCGAGGGTGTCCGGGGCGAGATCGAGCTCGGCGATCAAGGCGGCGACACGCGGGATGAAGTCGACCTCGAGCAGCTGAGAGGCCGAGACGTTGACCCAGAGCTGGCGTGGGGAGCCGTCGGCGAGCGCCGGCAACGACCGCCACGACGCGAGCTCCTTGGCGCCGCGGCGCAGCACGTCCCAGCCGAGCGCCGGCAACAGCCCCGCGCGATCCGCCACCGACAGGAAGTCCGCCGGCCACAGCAGGCCGCGCTGCGGGTGCTGCCAGCGGACCAACGCCTCCATCCCGACGACGGCGCCGCTCGCGAGGTCGACCTCCGGCTGGAAATGGACGACCAGCGCGTCCTCGTCCACCGCGCGCGCAAGCGCCGGCATGAGGTCGAGGTCCGGGCCCGACACGGCAGTCCTCCCCCAGGTTCAGTTGTGCGGTGTATCGGCCGGCCTTGATCGTTGCCATATGACCCGTTGTGGCCATGTTCGACACGCCGTACGGCTCACCGGGTACTGAGCGCGATGACACGTCCTGCGAGGTCGCTCGCGGGTTCGGACCACTGGATCCGGGGGTCCCGGCGGAACCAGGACCGCTGCCGGCGGACGAAGCGTCGCGTCGCCTGCGCCGTCACAGCGACCGCCTCGTCGAGCGTGAGCACCCCGTCGACGACGGCCAGCATCTGCGCGTAGCCGAGCGCACGGGACGCGGTCACGCCGGCGCGCAAACCGACAGCCTCGAGCCGGCGTACCTCCTCGAGCAACCCGGCGTCGACCATCGCCGCCACCCGCTGGCCGATCCGGCGGTCCAGCTCCTCGGTCGGCAGATCGAGGCCGATCTGTACGGCGTCGTAGCGCGGATCGTCGTACGCCGGAAGAGCCGCGGTGAACGGCTGCCCGGTCAGCGCGATGACCTCGAGGGCGCGGACGATCTTGCGGGCGTTCTCCGGCGCGATCGCCGACGCCGCCGCCGGGTCGAGGCCGGCCAGCCGCCGGTGCAGAACCGGAGCGCCGACCGCTTCGAGTTCGGACTCGAGACCGCCGCGCACGTCTGCGTCGGTCCCCGGAAACTCGATCGGGTCGAGCACGCTGCGTACGTACAGTCCGCTGCCGCCGACGAGCACGGGCGTGGTCCCGCGCTCGAGCAGGGCGTCGATCTGTGCGCGGGCACGTGCCTGGTAGTCGGCGACACTTGCGGTCTCGGTGACCTCCCAGATGTCGAGCAGGTGGTGGGGGATGCCGCGCCGCTCGGCAAGGCTGAGTTTCGCCGTGCCGATGTCCATGCCGCGGTAGAGCTGCATCGAGTCGGCGTTGACCACCGCTCCGCCCACCCGCTCGGCGACGTCGAGAGCGAGCGCCGACTTCCCGGTCGCGGTCGGCCCGACGATCGCAATGACCTTCGGCATCGAGGGCAGCTGCCGCTCAGCCCCGCAGCACCGGCATGCCGAGCAGCACCGCTGACGTGTCCGGCGAGTCCTGCCGCGCCTGCCATGCGTCGCCGCCGCGGGTCCGACGGATGTCGATGACGCGGTCCGCAACCAGGTGATGAGGTGCCGCATGGCTGACGACTGCACTCACCACGTCGCCAGGCCTCGCCTCGCAGCGTGCGACGTGCACGAGCCGGTTGTCCCGGGCCCGCCCCGACAGTCGCTGGGTGCGGTCGTCCTTGCGTCCCTCGCCTTCGGCAACCAGCACGTCCACCGTCGTACCGATGCACTCCTTGTTTCCCGCCCACGCGCCGGCCTCGACGACCTCTACCAGACGCGCGTAGCGGTCCGCGACGACCGCGGCCGGAACCTGGTCCGGCATGGTGGCGGCCGGTGTCCCCGCCCGCACCGAGTACTGGAAGGTGAAGGCCCCGGCGAACCGCGAGCGCTCGACCACATCGAGGGTGCGCGTGAAGTCGTCTTCGGTCTCGCCGGGGAACCCGACGATGACGTCGGTCGTGATCGCCGCGTCGGGAAGGGCAGCGCGAACCCGGTCGATGATGGCGAGGTAGCGCTCGGCGCGATACGAGCGGCGCATCGCGGCGAGGATCCGGTCGCTGCCGGACTGCAGCGGCATGTGCAGGCTGGGCATGACGTTCGGAGTCTCGGCCATCGCTGCGATCACGTCGTCGGTGAAGTCGCGAGGGTGGGGCGAGGTGAAGCGCACGCGCTCGAGACCTTCGATCTCGCCGCACGCACGCAGCAGCTTGCCGAATGCCTGCCGGTCGCCGAACTCGACGCCGTAGGAGTTGACGTTCTGGCCGAGCAGGGTGATCTCGAGCACGCCGGCATGGACGAGCGCCTCGATCTCGGCGAGGATCTCGCCCGGCCGGCGATCCTTCTCCTTACCGCGCAGCGACGGGACGATGCAGAACGTGCACGTGTTGTTGCAGCCGACGCTGATGCTGACCCACGCTCGGTAGGCGGACTCGCGCCGAGCGGGAAGCGTCGACGGAAACGTCTCGAGCGCCTCGAGCAGCTCGACCTGGGCCTCGGACTCCACCCGCGCGCGTTCGAGCAGCACCGGCAGCGACCCGATGTTGTGCGTCCCGAAGACGACGTCGACCCACGGCGCTCTTTCGACGATCGTGCCTTGGTCCTTCTGCGCGAGGCATCCTCCGACCGCGATCTGCATGCCGGGATGGCGTTGTTTCACCGGCAGCAGCTGGCCGAGGTTTCCATAGAGCCGGTTGTCGGCGTTCTCGCGCACCGCACAGGTGTTGAACACGACCACATCCGGCGGCTCGCCGTCCATCGGGCGCGCGTAGCCCGCGGCCTCGAGCAGGCCGGCGATCCGCTCGGAGTCATGGACGTTCATCTGACAGCCGTGCGTCCGCACCTCATACGTCCGTGTGCGCACCGATCAAGGGTACGGCGAGGCGAGCACGAACGCGGTGGACCGCGAGCTGCGTAACGGGTCGTCGCCCGCGGGGCCGACGGCTCGATCGATCGACCAGCCACAGTCGTCGAGCAGCGGCCCGAGCTCGGCGAAGCGGATGGCGAACCGCATCGGCTCGCCCTGGGCCCGGACCCGAGCGCGCAGTCGGGCCCGCGCCCGCCGCGCCCGCCAGCCGCGCGGAACGAGCGGGACGTCGATCGCGAGCCGGCTGCCCGGCGCGGCACGGCTTCGCACCGCGCGCAACAAGCCGCCGACGACCTCGCGCTCGAGGTACGGCGTGACCCCCTCGCAGTAGAACAACGACGGCGCACCCGCGACCTGGCCGGCGTCGGCGAGCAACCTCGCCACGTCGTCCGTCGTGAAGTCGGCGGGGACGCACGCCGCAGCGCCGGCCACGCCGAGCCGGGCGAGCCGAGCGGTCTTGTCGCGGATCGTCGCCGGGTGGTCGAGCTCGAACCAGCGCACATCCGGGGCGGCGTAGCGCAGGCTTCGGCCGTCGTAACCCGCTCCGATCACGACGATCTGCGCGATCCGGTCGGCGATCGCCGTGACGACCGCGGTGTCGAAGAACCGCGTCCGCGCGGCGAGGTAGACCGCGAACGCGGTGTTGCGGAACGGCAGGTCGCCGGCGACGTCCGCGTGCAGCAGCCGGTCGGCGCGCGAGTCGCCGTACTCGGCCGGAACCCGCGGAAAGTGCCGCCGCTGCGCGGCGACCCTGCGGGCGGTCTGCGACGCCTGACCCTCCCGCACACCGCACCATAACGCCGCTCCGGGTCGCGACGGATAGCGTGCGAGGCGTGGCCACTCTCGAGGACGTACGGCGACTCGCGCTCGCGATGCCCGAGACAAGCGAGTCCGAGTCGCGTGATGGCACCGCCTTCTGGCGGGTCCGGGACAAGCTGTTCGTGTGGGAGCGGCCGCTGCGCAAGTCGGATCTCGCCGCACTCGGCGAGGACGCCCCTGACGGCACGATCCTCGGCGTACGGGTACCGGACGAAGGTGCCAAGCACGCGCTGATCGCCGAGCAACCGGAGTACTTCTTCACGACCCCGCATTTCAACGGGTATCCGGCCGTCCTTGTCATGCTCGATGCGATTCCGGTCGACGAGCTCGAGGAGCTGGTGGTCGAGGCCTGGCTCGACCGCGCTCCGGTCCGCGTTCGCAAGGCCTACCTTGCGGAGTCGACCGGGTCGACCTGATCCTGTTCGACTTCGTCGGCGCACATCTCGTCGGCCCACGCGAGGTGTTCGCGCTGCGCCCACCGCAGTGGCACCCGGCCGGTGCGCATCGACCGCAGTGCCTCCGGGTCGCGAACGGCGTACATGACATGTCCGATGACCAGAAGCCCGAGCGCGAGAGCGACCCAGTCGTGGACGAAGGTCGCTCCGCTGCGCCACGACAACCGGGTCAGGTGGGTGAAATACATCACGACGCCGCTCATGAGCAGCACGCCGATCGCGCCGAGGCTCAGCGCGGCATTGAGCTTCTGGCCGGCGTTGAACTTGCCCACCATGATCTGCCCGTCGCGGCGTGACCGTGACCGCAGCCACCTCCAGTCCCGCCGGGTGAACCGGTTGAGCCGGCGCAGGTCGGCTCGGTAGCTGGGCGACAGCAACCCGACGATGAGTGGCACAGGGAGCGCGAGGCCACACCAGACGTGAACCTGCTCGATCACGTACCGATCCCCGACCAGCACCGCAATCGACCCGATGTAGAGGATCGCCGCAGTGGCGATGCACACGAACAACAGCGCCGCCGTGACCGCGTGCACCCACCGCACCGGACGGGTGAAGCGGAGCAGCTCGCGGCGCCGGTCAGCCGGTCGGCTCATCGCTTCTTCCGTTCGACCGTCCGACCCAGCCGTTGATCGAGTAGCCGCGGTGCTCCCAGTAGCCGGGGACCACGTCGGCGGTCAGCTCGATGCCGGACAGCCACTTCAGGCTCTTGTAGCCGTACATCGGCGCGACGTAGAGCCGCACCGGGCCTCCGTGGTCGTGCGTGACCGGCGCGCCGAGCATGTCCAGCGCGACGAGCACGTCGGGCAGCCGTGCCTGATCGAGGGTGAGGCTCTCGGTATATGTGCCGTCGAAGGAGATGAACCGGATCGCCGTCGCCGACGCTGCCGGGCCCGCGAGGTCGAGCAGATGCGAGAGCTGAACCCCGCGCCAGTGCACGCCCGGCACTCGCCAGCCGGTGACGCACTGGAAGTCGCGTACGACGGCGGTCTGCGGCATCGACTGCAGGTCGGCGAGCGTGTACGTCGCGGGGCGTTGGACCAGCCCGGACACGGACAGCCGGTAGTCGGCCGCGGTGCGGTCGGGGACGCTGTGCGTGACCGAGTAGAACCGGAAGGTGTCGCCGATCGGCAGCAGCGACACCAGCCCGGTCGGGTCGTGGTTCTCCAGCGGTGCTAGCCCGCGTTCGAGCAGGTTCTGCAGCTTCGAACCGGTCACGATGCCCACCGCACCGAGCCCGAGCAGCCCGAGGACGACGCGCCGCCCCACAGGTGCGCCATCCTGGTGAGCGCGCGGCTCAGAAGGCACATGTCATGGTAGGAGCCGTTGGCCGCCCAAGAGCTAACGTTCGTCTTACATGATCGAGCTGCCCGACTGGCGACCCGCGCCGAACATCCGCGATGCGCCCGACCTCTACGAAGCCGAGAACCGCGCGATCGACCCCGGCGGCCTCGTGCTGGCGGCGATGCGGGAGCTTGCGCCGTGGGCGGGCCGCGTGCTTGTCGACCTCGGCTGCGGTACGGGCTTCTGGCTGCCCGGGTACGCCGAGCAGGCCGAGCGGGTCATCGGCGTCGAACCCGATCCCGACTTGCGCGCCATCGCCAGGCAACGGGTCGCGGGCACGGCGAACGCAGCCGTCATGGCGGGCTCGGCGGAGCATCTCCCGCTCGACGACCGCAGCGTTGACGTCGTACACGCCCGTTTCGCCTACTTCTTCGGGCCGGGCGCCGACGCCGGGCTGGCCGAGGTCCGGCGGGTGCTGCGCGCCGGCGGCGCGCTGGTCGTCGTCGAGAACGACTACACGACCGGGGAGTTCGCCGACATCCTGCGCACCGCCACCGAGGGCAACGCCGCGTTCGACCCGGGCTCGACCGACCGCTGGTGGCGTGACCGGGGCGCGCGCAGGGTCGACGTACTGTCCGAATGGCGCTGCGCCGACCCGTCCGAGCTGGCCGCGGTGCTCCGCAACGAGTTCCGGGACGGCGCCGCCGAGGCCTGGCTGGCCGCGCACCCGGATCGGCGCGCGATTTCGTATGGTTACGTGCTGTTTGCGGTCTCGCGCGATGCCGAACCATAACGGCCGCGGCACCAGTCGGTAACGAGGCACCGAAACCGTCCGGGCACTGTGCGAGGGTGCGCGCATGACAACCCGACTGCGACTGGCCGGCGCCCTCGTCGACGTCCCGAAGGCCGATCACGAGCGCGCGGTGGCGTTCTGGACCGGCGCGCTGGGAACGCAGCCGGAAGTGACCGAGAGATTCCCCGACTACGCCCAGTACGACGACGTGACTCCCGGGCTCTACTTCATGGTGCAGGCCACCCAGGACGACAGCACGCGGCGGATCCACCTCGACCTCGAGAGCGAGGACCGCGAGGCCGACGTCGCCCGGCTCAAGGCGCTCGGCGCGACCGAGATCGGCCGCGAGCACCACTGGGTTGTCATGCGAGATCCGGCCGGCGTGACGTTCTGCGTCGTGCAGAAGGTGCCCGCCCCGCAGGACACCTCATGAGCCACCGCAGCCGGCTGGCCGCCGCCTACATCGACGTCCCCCGCGAGGACTATCCGGCCGCCGTTTCGTTCTGGGCGCACGCGCTCGAGCGACCCGGCGAGGTGGAGGCCGACGACCCCGACTACACCAGCTTCGGCCCGGCCACGCCCGGCGTCACGATGGGGGTGCAGGCGGTCGGCGACCCGGCGCCGCGGATCCATCTCGACATCGAGACCGACGACATCGAGGCCGAGGTCACCCGCCTGACCGCGCTCGGCGGGTCGGTGGTCGACCGGATCCAGGACTGGGTCGTGATGGCGGACCCGGCCGGCGTCGTGTTCTGCGTGATCAAGGTGCAGGAGCCGGCGGCGTTCGAAGCAGGCGCCCGCACCTGGGGCTAGCCGTTACGACGGGACCGGCAGCCAGGACACGTGGCCGGCCAGCTCGGCGTACCCGATGAAGGCCACCGTGTCGATCAGCGTGTGCGCGATCAGCAGCGGCATTACCCGCCCCCACCGCTGGTAGATCCGCCCGAAGATCAGCCCCATCACGAAGTTGCCGGCAAACCCGCCGAGCCCCTGGTAGAGGTGGTAGCTACCCCGCACCGTGGCGCTGAGCAACAACGCGCGGTTGTCGCTCCATCCGAGCTGACGCAGCCGGTGCAACAGGTAGCCGAGGACGAGTACCTCCTCGAGAGCGGCGTTCTGCAGCGCGGACAGGAACAGGACGGGCAACCGCCACCAGACCGCCGGAAGCGACTCGGCGACGACGGTGAGATCGACGCCGAGTGCGTGCGCCGCGAGGTAGAGCCCCAACCCGCTGCCACCGATGACCGCCGCGACCACCGCGCCCTGGAACAGGTCGATCCGTGGCCGGGTCAGGTCGGCACCGATGGTCGACATGCGCTCGCCGGAGCGAATCAGGAAGTGCCAGACCAGGAACACGGGTACGACGCCGGTAGCCAGCGACACCAGCTGCAGCGTCAGGTCCAGCCACGGCCGACCCGGCGCCTGCGAGGCGTTCAGCGACGCGACCTGGGAGGTCAGCGCCTGCCCGCTGGTCGCGTCGCCGATCAACCGGACTGCCGCCCGCAACCCGTCCGCACCGAGCGACAGCGCGAAGACCAGCAGCACCTCGCTGCGCAGCCAGCTCCGCGGCAGACCGGCCGGGCGGTCAGCCACGGCAGGCGCGGCCGGCTGCCCGGTCTGCTGTGCGGTCATACCTCCAAGTGTGCGGGTGAGCGATGGCTGCGTCGACGGCTGTCACCGATCCGTGCCGCGACGTAGGTCGCGGAGGAGATCGTCGCGACGAAGAACGACGCCGGGGCGGGTCCGCTCCAAAGACGCGAGGACGCCGCCCTCAGCGACGATCAGGCGGCCGGCACCGATAGCGCGACAACCGTCCCGGGCCGGGCCGAGCTGCGGGTCGCGGCGTCGGCGGGCTAGGGCACCGCACGGTGGTCGTCGATCACCTCGGCGACCACTCGGTAGGCCAGCCCCGATCCGAAGCCCTTGCGGCCGAGCATCGCCACCAACCGGCGCTTCACGACCTCGGGCGGCAGGCCGGACATCGACCGGAGCCGGCGGCGGACCAGGCTGCACGCGGCGACGTACTCGTCATCGGTACTCACCGCCGCGAGCGCGTCCTTGGCCACCTGGTCGTCCACCCCGCGGGACCGCAGCTCCGCAGCGAGCGCCCGACGAGCCAGCCCGCGACCGTGGTGACGGCTGTCCACCCACGCGGTCGCGAAACCCGCGTCATCGACGAGGCCGACCTCGGTGAACCGGTCGAGCACGGCGCTGGCCGCGTCATCCGGTATCCCGCGCCGCGCCATTGCCGTAGCGAGCTCGGCCCGGGTGCGGGGGGCGCGATCAAGCATCCGCAGCCCGATCTGGCGAGCGACCGCCTCAGGATCGGACGACTGCTCGCCCGGCATCAGAACTCGACAGGTGTCGGCACCGCGTCGTCGATGGTCGTGGTCAGATCGATCGGAGCGTCCGGGTCGGCCGGGCCTGAAGGCGTGTCCAACTGCGGCCCGACCCCGAGCTTCTCCTTGATCTTCTTCTCGATCTCATCGGCGAGATCAGGGTTGTCGCACAGGAAGCCGCGCGCGTTCTCCTTGCCCTGCCCGAGCTGGTCCGAGTCATAGGTGTACCAAGCGCCGGACTTGCGCACGATGCCGTGGTCGACACCCATGTCGATCAAGCTGCCCTCGCGGCTGATCCCGCGACCCCACATGATGTCGAACTCGGCCTGCTTGAACGGCGGGCTGCACTTGTTCTTCACGACCTTGACCCGGGTGCGGTTGCCGACCGCGTCCGGGCCGTCCTTGAGCGTCTCGATCCGGCGTACGTCGAGGCGGACCGAGGCGTAGAACTTCAACGCCTTGCCCCCGGTCGTGGTCTCCGGCGAGCCGAAGAAGACACCGATCTTCTCGCGCAGCTGGTTGATGAAGATCGCGGTCGTCCCGCTGGTCGACAGCGCACCCGTGATCTTGCGCAGCGCCTGGCTCATCAACCGCGCCTGCAGGCCGACGTGCGCATCGCCCATCTCGCCTTCGATCTCGGCTCGTGGCACGAGCGCCGCGACCGAGTCGATCACCAGGATGTCGATCGCGCCGGAGCGGATCAGCATGTCGGCGATCTCCAACGCCTGCTCGCCGGTGTCCGGCTGGGAGACCAGCAGCTCGTCGATGTCGACCCCGAGCGCCTTCGCGTACTCGGGATCGAGGGCGTGCTCGGCGTCGATGAAAGCGGCGATGCCGCCGGCCCGCTGCGCGTTGGCGACCGCGTGCAACGCCACCGTGGTCTTGCCGGAGGCCTCCGGTCCGTAGATCTCCACGATCCGCCCGCGTGGCAGCCCACCGATGCCGAGCGCGATGTCGAGGGCGATCGCACCGGTCGGGATCACGTCGATCTGACCGCGGGCATCGTCGCCGAGCCGCATCACTGCGCCCTTGCCGTGTGCCCGCTCGATGTTGCTCAACGCGGCCGACAAGGCCTTGTCGCGATCCATGCCTGCCATTGCCAGCCTCCGTGTGGTTCGGGTGTCGTCGTCGACCCTACGAACCGGCTCGGACCATTTCCGGGATCCGAGCCGTGGTTGTGGACCGCCGAGTGCTGTCCACAGTCGTACGAACAGGTGTTCGAAGTAAAGCCGACACGCCGCGCGATTTCCACCCGTGGCCCATGGGTGGGGCTATCGGCCCACCCATGGGCCATGCGTGGGGCTGGAGCGCCACCGATGGGCCATGCGTAGCGCCGGTCGCCGGGCCAGCGCTGGCGTCAGCCGAGCACTCGCCGGGCGAGGTCGAGATGGAACCGTACGGCCAGCAACAGGTCATCGACGTGCACGCGCTCGTCGGCGTTGTGGACGCCGGCCTCGATCACCTCGGCCGGCGTTGCCCGAAACGGGCTGAAGCCGTACGCCGCCGTGCCGGCCGCTGCGCGCAGGTAGTTGCTGTCCGTGAACCCGGTGCACAGCAGCGGGACGATCGCGGCGGCGTCACCTTCAGCCGCCAAGAAGGCGCCGATAGCGGCCGGCACCGGCCCGTCGAGCGGTGAGCTCGACCCTGGCGTGATCGGCTCGGGCCACCCGAGCTCGTAGTCGATGTCGTCGCCGAGCAGCGACCTGACCTGCGCCTCGACGTCGTCCTGCGTCGTACCGGGAAGGATCCGGCAGTCCACCTCGCCGGTGGCCCGCGCCGGCATGACGTTGCGCTGCCCGGATCCCCACAGCCTGGTTGGGGCGAGCGTCGATCCCATCAAGGCCACCAGGACGTGCACCAGCGTCGGGTGCAGCACGCCCGCCTCCGCGACGGCCCGGCTGAGGTCCGGCTCCTCGCGGCCGAGGACCGCGGTCAGCAACGCCGTGACGACAGGTGTCGGCGCCGGGTCGGGAAGCCCGTCGCCCAGCCTCGAAACGAGTCGCGCCAGCAGCGGTACGGCGTTGTTGCCGAGCGTCGGCTGCGACGCGTGGCCCGCCTCGCCCAGCGCCGTGATCTGAAAGGGCAGCGTGCCCTTCTCGCCGACGGCGTAGATCACCACCTCACGGCCGTCGCTCAAGGGCAGCCGTTCGCCGCCGCCCTCGTTGATGCTGTGCGTCGGCCGGATGTCGGTCCGCTCCTCCAGCAGCCAGCGCATGCCGACGTCCGCGAACCCGTCCTCCTCGTCGGCAACGGCGATGAACCACAGGTCACCAGCCGGTCGGAAGCCGCTGCGAGCCAGTTCCGCCATCGCGACCGCCCGGGCCGCGACCTCGTTCTTCATGTCGACGGCGCCGCGACCCCACAGCCAGCCGGCGTCGTCGAGCACCGCGTCGAACGGCGGGTGGGTCCAGTCGCGCGGGTCGCACGGCACGACATCGGTGTGGCCGACGAACGCCAGCGACTCCGCATCGGAGGACGTGCCGCGGATGCGTGCCACCACGTTGGCCCGATCCGGGTCGCGAGCGACCAGTTCGGCCTCGACGCCGTTGCGGGCGAGGTAGTCCTGCAGATACGCCGCGCACCTGGTCTCGTTGCCCAGTCCCGGCTCGCGGGCATTGGTCGTGTCGAGCCGCATGAGGTCGCGGGCAACCTCGATCACCTCGTCATGCAGGGTCATCCATCACTCCCCGAGCGGTTGTGCCTAGTGGCGTTGTGCGGCCGGGATCTCGAAGTGCTCGCAGACCGCCAGCCACACCTGCTTTGGGTCCTGACCGGCCTCGAGCGCCGCATCCACCGAGCGGTCACCGAGGGAATGGATCACCTGGTCGCGCGCGACGGATGCCGCGTACGCCGGACCGAACTCGGTCTGCATCCGTTCCCAGAACTCGGTGAGCCGCACGCGCCCACGCTACGTGGGTGCGCACGGTGTCAGGGGGTCGGACAAGAATGAGTGGATGAGCGGACTCGAGCGGTTCTCGGCGCCGACGCGCGAGTGGTTCCACTCGTCGTTCGCGGCGCCGACCGCTGCCCAGGCCGGCGCCTGGGACGCGGTCGCCGCCGGTCAGCATGCGCTGGTCATCGCGCCGACCGGCTCCGGGAAGACCCTGGCCGCGTTCCTGCACGCGATCGACCGGCTCACCAACGAAGCGCCACCGGCGGACCGGCAGCAGCGCTGCCGGGTCCTCTACATCAGCCCGCTGAAGGCGCTGGCGGTCGACGTCGACCGCAACCTGCGCTCGCCACTCGCCGGCATCCGCCACGCCGCGACCCGGCTCGGTACGACGGCTCGCGACGTCGAGGTCGCCATGCGCACCGGCGACACGACGGCCGCCGAGCGGCGCACCTTCCAGCGCACTCCCGCTGACATCCTGATCACGACGCCGGAGTCGCTGTTCCTCATCCTCACCAGCGCCGCGCGCGAGTCGTTGCGCGGCGTTGACACCGTGATCGTCGACGAGGTGCACTCGCTGGCCGGCGGCAAGCGCGGAGCGCATCTCGCGCTCAGTCTCGAGCGCCTCGATGAGCTGACCGAACGCCCGGCCCAACGGATCGGGTTGTCCGCGACCGTCCGACCGGTCGACGAGGTCGCGCGGTTCCTCGGCGGCCAGCACCCGGTCAGCATCGTCGCGCCGCCCGCGGAGAAGTCGGTCGAGGTCCGCATCGTCGTACCCGTGGAGGACATGACCGAGCCCGGCACCCAGGACGACACCGACCCGGTCGCGCGCTCGAGCCTGTGGCCGGCCGTCGAAGGGCGGATCGCCGACCTGATCGAGGCGCACCACAGCACGATCGTGTTCGCCAACTCGCGCCGGCTCGCCGAGCGGTTGACCACCCGGCTCAACGAGGCGGCGAGCGAGCGGGACCCGGAGGGTCGCGCGGTCGAGATCGCCCGCGCACACCACGGCAGCGTGAGCCGGGAGCAGCGCTCGCTGACCGAGGAAGCGCTCAAGCGCGGCGAGCTCCCGTGCGTGGTCGCGACCAGCAGCCTCGAGCTCGGCATCGACATGGGAGCGGTCGACCTGGTCGTGCAGGTCGAGCCGCCGCCGTCGGTGGCGTCCGGGCTGCAGCGGATCGGCCGCGCCGGCCACCAGGTCGGCGCGGTCAGCAGCGGCGTGCTGTTCCCGAAGCACCGCGGTGAGCTCATCCCGGCCGCTGTGATCGCCGAGCGCATGTCGCAGGGACGGATCGAGGCCCTGCGCGTCCCGCGCAACCCACTCGACGTGCTCGCCCAGCACATCGTGTCGATGGTCGCGATGGACGAGTGGACGGTGGGAGAGCTCGCGGCCGTCGTGCGCCGGGCGGCTCCGTTCGCCGGCCTTCCCGACTCGGCGTTGGACGCGACGCTGGACATGCTGGCCGGCCGCTACCCCTCCGACGAGTTCGCCGAGCTCCGACCGCGGATCGTGTGGGACCGCGTCACCGGCGCCCTCACCGCGCGGCCCGGAGCGCAGCGGCTAGCGGTGACGAGCGGCGGCACGATCCCCGACCGGGGCCTGTTCGGCGTGTTCCTGGTCGGTGAGCGCGCCAGCCGGGTGGGCGAGCTCGACGAGGAGATGGTGTACGAGTCCCGCGTCGGCGAGGTCTTCACCCTCGGCAGCAGCGCCTGGCGGATCGAGGAGATCACGCATGACCGGGTGCTCGTCTCCCCCGCACCCGGACAGACCGGACGGGTGCCGTTCTGGCACGGCGACTCGCTCGGGCGCCCGCTGGAGCTCGGCCGCGCGCTCGGCGCCTTCGTCCGCGACCTCCAGCGTCTCGACGATGCGGCGGCTCGGGACCGCCTGCACGAGCTCGGGCTCGACGAGTGGGCGGCGGACAACACCGTCGCGTATCTCGGCGAGCAACGGCGCGCTACCGGTCACGTGCCGGATGACCGCACGATCGTGGTCGAGCGCTTCCGGGACGAGCTGGGTGACTGGCGAGTGACCATCCACTCGCCGTTCGGCGCGCAGGTGCATGCGCCCTGGGCGCTCGCGATCCAGGCCCGCATGAGCGAACGCAGCGGCATGGACGTGCAGGTGATGCACACCGACGACGGCATCGTGCTGCGGCTGCCCGACACCGACGATGCGTTGCCGCCCGACCTCACGATCTTCGATCCGGAGGAGATCGAGTCGATCGTGACCCGTGAGCTCGGCGGCTCCGCGCTGTTCGCGTCCCGGTTCCGCGAGTGTGCGGCACGCGCGTTGCTCCTGCCGCGACGCAACCCGGGCCGGCGCTCGCCGCTTTGGCAGCAACGCCAGCGCTCGGCTCAGCTGCTGAGCGTCGCCGGGCAGTACGGCTCCTTCCCGGTCGTGCTCGAGACGATGCGCGAGTGCCTGCAGGACGTCTTCGACGTCCCCGGCCTGGCCGAGCTGATGCGAGATGTGGCCGCGCGACGCGTGCGCGTGGTCGAGGTCGAGACCCCGCAGCCGTCGCCGTACGCCCGCAGCCTGGTCTTCGGCTACATCGGGCAGTTCATGTACGAAGGGGACCAGCCGCTCGCCGAGCGCCGCGCCGCCGCTCTCGCCCTGGACTCGACCGTGCTCGCCGAGCTGCTCGGGTCGGTCGAGCTGCGCGAGCTGCTCGATCCGGTCGCCGTCGCCGAGGTGGAGGCCGAGCTCGGTTGGCGGACGCCCGAACGCCGGCTCGCCTCGGCGGAGGCGGTTGCCGACGCGCTGCGGGTGCTGGGCGACCTCTCGGACGAGGAGCTCGCCGAGCGAGGTGCGGAGCCAGGGTTCGCCCGCGAGCTCGAAGCGACCCGGCGTGCGATCGAGGTGCGGATCGGCGGCGAGACGCGCTGGCTCGCAATCGAGGACGCCGGACGAGTCCGCGACGCCCTCGGTACGCCGATGCCGGTGGGCGTGCCGGCCGCCTTCCTGGAGTCCGTCAACGACCCGCTCGGCGACCTGGTGTCGCGCTACGCCCGGCGCCGCGGGCCGTTCCACGCCGCCGACGCGGCCGCGCGGTTCGGGCTCGGAGTCGCGGTGGTCGAGCACGCGCTGCACCGCCTGGCCGCGACCGGCCGTTGCGTCCAGGGCGAGTTCCGCCCGGACGGCAGCGGTATCGAGTGGTGTGACGCCGAGGTCCTGCGCAGCCTGCGTCGACGCTCGATGGCCCGGCTGCGCAAAGAGGTCGAGCCGGTGCCCCCGGAGACCCTCGGCCGGTTCCTGCCGGCCTGGCAGGGCGTCGGCGTGCACGCCGGGCGTGGGCTCGACTCCTTGCTGCGCGCGGTCGAGCAGCTGGCGGGATCAGTGCTGCCGGCCTCGACCCTCGAGTCGATCGTGCTCCCGAGCCGGGTGGCCGACTACACACCGGCCATGCTCGACGAGCTGACCTCGACCGGTGAGGTGCTGTGGCTGGGCGAGGGTGCGCTGCCGGGAAACGACGGTTGGCTGTCGCTGCATCTGGCCGACACCGCGTCGCTGCTTATGCCGGTGCCCGACCAGCCGGCCGCAACTGCGCTGCACGCCGCGATTCTCGACGCGTTGTCCGGAGGCGGCGCGCTGTTCTTCCGCGCGCTCGCCGATCGTGCCGACGGCGCCGACGACCGCGCGGTGACCGAAGCGCTGTGGGACCTGGTGTGGACCGGCCAGGTCACCAATGACACCATCGCGCCGCTTCGCGCGCGGCTGAGCTCCGCACGAACCCGCCCGGTGCCGGCCCGCGCGCGGCGCCGCCCGCGACCGGCCGCCGGCACCCGGATCGGGCCGCCGACGACGGTCGGGCGATGGTCGGCCACTCCGGAGCGGATAGCCGACCCGACCCGGCGGCTGCATGCCGTCGCCGAGGGCCTGCTGGAGCGACATGGGGTGCTCACCCGCGGAGCGGTCGCGGCCGAACGCGTCCTCGGCGGTTTCGCCGCGGTCTACCCGGTGCTCCGGGCGTTCGAGGAGGCCGGGCGCTGCCGCCGGGGCTACTTCGTCGCCGGCCTCGGCGCCGCGCAGTTCGCGCTGCCCGGTGCGGTCGACCGGCTGCGGGCCGCAACGGCCGGCGACTGTGTCGTGCTCGCCGCGACCGATCCGGCGAACCCCTACGGTGCTGCGCTTGCGTGGCCGGAGCATGAGGGGGCCCACCGGCCCGGGCGCAAGGCGGGCGCCCTCGTGGTGCTCGTCGACGGCGCACTGTGCCTGTACGTCGAGCGCGGCGGTAAGTCACTGTTGTCGTGGAGCGAGGACCCGGCGCGGATCCAGCCGGCGGCGGACGCCCTCGCGCTCGCGGTCCGCGAGGGGTTGCTCGGCCGGCTTGCGGTCGAGCGCGCGGACGGTGCCTCGATCGTCGACTCGCCGCTCGGAGCGGCGCTGGCGACCGCTGGCTTTCACCCGACCCCACGCGGGCTACGACTCCGTGGCTGAGGGCGACACCATGGCTGACCGACACCGTGCCTGAGGGCGACACCGTCTGGCTCGCCGCCAAGCGGATGGATCTCGCCCTGGCCGGCCGGGTCCTGACCTACAGCGATTTTCGAGTGCCATCGCTCGCGACCGTCGACCTGTCCGGGCGGTCCGTCCGGGAGGTCGTGAGCCGCGGCAAGCACCTGCTGACCCGGCTCGACGGCGAGCTCACCCTGCACACCCACTTCCGGATGGACGGCACCTGGCGGCTGCACCGCATCGGCGTACGCCGCCGCGGCGGAGCGGCGCATGAGATCCGGGTCATCCTGCGCAACGAGGAGTGGGAGGCGGTCGGGTACCGGCTGCCGGTCGTGGATCTCCTCGAGACCCGACACGAGTCGCGGGTCGTCGGTCATCTCGGCCCGGACCTGCTCGGACCGGACTGGGACGCAGCGGTCGCAGTCGAGCGCCTGGCCGCCGCGCCCGGACGAGCGATCGGTGAGGCGCTGCTCGACCAGCGCAACCTCGCCGGGATCGGCAACCTCTACAAGGCCGAGGTGTTGTTCCTCTCCGGCCTCACTCCCTGGACCGACGTCGGTGAGGTTGCGGACGTGCCGCGGCTCGTCGAACGCGCCCGCCGGCTGATGCTCGCGAATCGCGACCATGACGCGCAGAGCACGACCGGCAACCTGCGCCGCGGGACGGAGCACTGGGTCTTCGAGCGATCCGGCCTCGGGTGCCGTCGCTGCGGAACGCGGATCCGGCAGGCGATGCAGGGCTCGCCGCCGTACTCCAGAGTCTGCTACTGGTGCCCGTCGTGTCAGACCGGGCCGGCACCCGCCGGCAGCAAAGCCCGGGCGAGCAGGTCGGCCTGAGTTCCGGGATCGACCCCCGGTGCCGCGATGAAGCCGGCCAGCCAACGCACCACCAAGTCGATCGACCCGGCGCTGGTCGCCACCCCCGCCGCGACCAGCACATCGCGAACCGACGAGCGGGCCAGGCCCCACAACGGCATGTCGGTCGGGGTCACCAGCACAGCGAGCACCGCAGGCTCGTCGGCGGCGACCCGGCGAAGCGCAGGATGCCCACCGATCCGGTCAGCCGCCAGGGCCAGCGCCTCGCTGAGGTCCTCGCGCGCGGCGGCCGTGCACTCCGCTGCGAGGCTGCGAATGCCGGCGTCGAGAGCTGCCGCGTAGACCGCTTCCTTCGCCCGGAAGTGGTTGTAGAGGGTCCCCTTGGCAATACCGGCAAGCGACGCGATGTCGGCCATGGTGGCCTTGCGGGCACCGTGCTTCTCGACCGCTCGCGAAGCACCATCGAGAACCGCCGTGCGCGTGCGCGCCATCGCGTTGCCGGCACGGCTGTGCAGGCCCCGCTCGTGAATCGGCGCCGCCGATGCGAAATGCGACGACGTCACGTCAGGCCGCGACGACCGGCAGGTGCAGTCCGAACCCGACTGACGCGACCGGCGCGACCGGCGCGACCGGGCGTGCGGGTTGCGGCACCCGGGGTGCGATGCCGGCAACCGGCCGCGCGGCCGGCAGCGACGCAGGTGCGAGCGTGAAGCCGACCGGGGCGAGCCGGCGGCGGCGGTCGTCACGGGCCAGGTCGTCGCTGACCTCGCGCAGCACCTCGGACAGCGTGATGTCGAGTGCGGTGCAGATCGACGCGAGCAGCTCGCTCGACGCCTCCTTGCGCCCCCGCTCCACCTCCGACAGGTAGCCGAGCGATACGCCGGCAGCGAGGCTCACGTCGCGCAAGGTCCGCGACTGCCGAAGCCGATGGCGACGAAGAACCTCACCGAGCGCTCGACGCAGCAGAAGCATTCACACACGGTACTCGCGCGCCGCAAGCGTGTCGCGCAAGAGGCCGAGCGCGACATCGACAGCGCCGGCCCGGATCTGCACGCGGTCGCCGGGCAGGACGTCGGAGACGACCTCGGTCAGGTCGCCGGGCCCCGCCAGCGCGACAAACAGCGTTCCGACCGGCTTGCCGTCCTGCGGGTCCGGACCGGCGACGCCGGTCAGTCCCAGCCCCCAGCTCGCACCGAGCCGGGATCGTGCGCCGCTCGCCAGCGCGCTCGCGACGTCCGGATCCACGGCGCCGCGATCTGCGAGCAGCGCCAACGAGACTCCCGCCAGCGACGCCTTCAGGTCGGTGGCGTAGACGATCAGTCCCCCGCGGTAGGTCGCCGACGCGCCGGGGACCGAGGTCAGCGCCGCACCGACCAGGCCCGCGGTCAGCGACTCGGCGGTCGCAACGGTCTCGTCATGCGCCAGCAGGATCTCGTGGATCTGCCGGGCGAGGCTCACGCCCGGCTCTCTCGCTTGCGCATCGCTCGTTCACTCGTGCGACGCAGCGTCAACGCCTTCGACACGTAGTCCCCACCTGTGGCCACGGTCAGGACCAGCGCGAGCCCGAGCACCCAGAAGCGCGCGGTCGCGGGCGCACCGGTCAGCGGCAGGATGTAGAGCGCGATCGCGATGTTCTGCAGCAAGGTTTTCAGCTTGCCGCCGCGACTGGCCGGAATCACGCCGTGCCTGATCACGAAGAAGCGCAGACCGGTGATTCCGAGCTCGCGTACCAACACCACGATCGTGACCCACCAGGCCAGCACCCCTAGTGCCGAAAGGCTGAGCAGCGCCGAGCCGGTGAGCGCCTTGTCCGCGATCGGGTCGGCGATCTTGCCGACCTCCGTGACCAGGTTGCGACGGCGCGCCAGGTCACCGTCGATCAGGTCGGTGATGCAGGCGGTCGCGAACGCGACGAACGCGGC
Source organism: Mycobacteriales bacterium (assembly GCA_035504215.1). Taxonomy (NCBI): domain Bacteria; kingdom Bacillati; phylum Actinomycetota; class Actinomycetes; order Mycobacteriales; species Mycobacteriales bacterium. The sequence goes on along the minus strand of DATJSI010000135.1, from coordinate 25,053 downwards.
AACCCGCCAGCCGTCGGAGTGCCCGCCGTCGTGGGCCACGAGCACCACGAACACGGGCACCAGCAGCAGGCGGAGAAGTGTCAGTGCATTGGCGATGTTCGCTACCGCCGCGCCGCTGATCGGGTCCCCCATCTGGTCGGGTCTCGGCGGGCTCAGCTTCGCGGGCACCAACCGCTGATGCCCGCTCCCCCCGTGATCGCTCACCCGGCCACCGCCACCAAGTCGACCCCGTCGGTCTCGGTCACTGTCGCGTACACGATGTCGCCGACGACCGGCTGTGCGGCACCGTGCACCGCGACCGCGCCGTCCACCTCGGGCGCCTGGTGCTCGGCATTGCCCTCGATGCAGCCGTCCGAGGCCGTAGCGAGCAGCACAGCAACCTGCTCACCGATCCGGTCCTCGGCGCGCTGAGCGACCAGCTCCTCGACCAGTCCGGCGATCCGCTCCACCCGTGCCGCAACCGCCTCGGCCGGAAGCTGGTCCGGCAGGCCGGCCGCCTCCGTTCCGTCCTCCGCGGAGTAGCCGAACACCCCGATCGCATCCAGCCGAGCCGCAGACAGGAAGCGCTCCAGCTCCTCGAGGTCCGCCTCGCTCTCACCGGGGAAGCCGACGATCACGTTGCTTCGCACGCCGGCGGTCGGCACCCGTGCGCGGATCGCAGCGAGCAGCTCGAGGAAGCGATCGGTGCTTCCGAAGCGCCGCATCCGGCGGAGCAGCGGCTCGCTCGAGTGCTGGAAGGACAAGTCGAAGTACGCCGCGACCCCGGGCGTGGCGGTCATCGTCTCGATCAGCGACGGCCGAAGCTCGGCCGGCTGGAGATACGAGACGCGCACGCGCTCGATGCCCTCGACCGCGGCCAGGCGAGGCAGCAGCTTCTCGAGCGCTCGAAGGTCCGCGAGGTCCTTCCCGTACGACGTGGAGTTCTCGCTCACCAGCACCAGCTCGCGGACACCGGTCGAGGCAAGCCAAGCCGCCTCGGCCACGATCTCCTCGGGCGGCCGGGAGACGAACGCGCCGCGGAAGCTCGGGATCGCGCAGAACGCGCACCGGCGGTCGCAGCCCGAGGCGAGCTTCAGTGGCGCGACCGGCCCGTTGCCGAGCCGCCGCCGCAGCACGCCCTGCGGACCACCCGCGTGTCCCGGGATGCCGACCTCGACCGATCCGAGTGGGCGCTCGACCGGCACGACCGGCAGCAACGTACGCCGGTCACGCGGCGTGTGCGGCACGAGTGGACGCCCGGCGAGCACATCGTCGAGCCGGTCGCCGATCGGCTCGTAGTCGTCGAAGCCGAGCACCGTGACCTCGGGCAGCTCGGCGGCGAGCTGCGCGCCGTACCGCTCGGCCAGGCACCCGACCGCAACCACCGGACGCCCGTCACCGGTGGCGCCGAGCAGCTCGTCGATGCTCTCCCGTTTCGCCGCGTCGACGAAGCCACAGGTGTTGACCATCACCACGTCGGCGCGTTCGGAGTCGGTGACCGACCAACCGGCCAGCTCGAGTCGCGCGGCCAGTTCTTCCGAGTCGACGTCGTTGCGCGCACAGCCCAGCGAGACGAGACGAACCGAGCGGGGCACCGTGCCAGGTTAGTGCGGCGTCAGGCCTGCTGGACGTTGTCGGCGCCCGGGCTCACGTCACCACGCGACACGTTGCCCGACGAGGGCGGCTCACCGATGTCATGGCCGTTGACGACGACATCGACAGCGGGAGCGTTGCCGATGACGAAGGTCAACCCGTGGCGGTTCGTGAACTTCTTCTGCTCACCGGGAGCGAGGATGCCCTCGAAGAGCAGCGTCCCCGTCTTCGACGTGATGGACAGCCAGGTGCGTCCGTGGATGGTGCGCACGAGCATCGTTGCGCGATCGGCTGCCTGCTGCACCGGTGGCTGAGTGCTCGGCGTGACGCTCGGCGGCGGCGTGGTCTGCTGGGTCGACACCGCCGGCGGCTTGTTGGCGTGCTGTCCCTTGTTGCCGCCGCCGCCGCGGTTGGCGATGAATGCCGCGATCGCGATCACGCAGACGACCGCAAGCGCCGTTGCCATCGCGGCCGTCCAGTTCGGGCGATGCCGCTCGGAGCGGCTCACGACGTCGGGATCGGTCGGCTGCGGCGCCACCACGGCCGCGACCGGGACGCGTTCGACCAGCGGATCGGGTTGATGCGCGGCGTCGAACTCCGCGACCAGCGGCACCGCGTCGACACCGAGCACCTTCGCGATGCTTCGGATGTGCCCGCGGGCATAGACCGCGCCGCCGCACAGCCGAAAGTCATCCGCCTCGATCCCGCGAATGACGGTCGAACGAATCCGAGTCTGTGCGGCTACGTCGTCGACCGATAGCCCTCGCGTACGTCGGGCGTGGGAAAGTGTCTCGCCGACGGTCACAAAACCGGCCTTCATAGGGTGCTGGTGCCGAGTCCAGTCTAGGTCGGCCGATTGGCCTCGGCAACGGGCCAAATCAGCGACCGCTCAGCCGCCTCGGAGAGTGGCCAGGATGCCCTCGAGCTCCTCCGGCCGGACCAGGACGTCGCGCGCCTTGGACCCTTCCGACGGGCCGACGACGCCGCGGCTTTCCATCAGGTCCATGAGCCGGCCCGCCTTCGCGAAGCCGACCCGCAGCTTGCGCTGCAACATCGAGGTCGAGCCGAACTGGGTGGTCACGACCAGCTCGACCGCCTGGCAGAGCAGGTCGAGATCATCTCCGATCTCCTCGTCGACCTCTCGGCGGCCGGCCGCCGGGGAGGCCACGTCCTCGCGGTAGACCGGCTGCATCTGCGCCGTACAGTGCTTGACCACCGCGTCGATCTCCCCGTCGGACACGTACGCGCCCTGCAGCCGGATCGGCTTGCTCTCGCCCATCGGCAGGAACAGCGCGTCACCACCGCCGACCAGCTTCTCGGCGCCGGGCTGGTCGAGGATGACACGGGAGTCCGCCAGGCTCGCGGTCGCGAACGCCAGCCGGCTCGGCACGTTCGCCTTGATCAACCCGGTCACCACGTCGACGCTGGGCCGCTGCGTCGCGAGGACCAGGTGGATGCCCGCCGCACGGGCGAGTTGTGTGATCCGCACGATGGCGTCTTCCACGTCGCGCGGGGCAACCATCATCAGGTCGGCCAGCTCGTCGACGACGACGAGGAGATAAGGATGGGAGCTGAAGGTGCGGTCACTGCCCGGCGGTGCGGTCAGCTTGCCCGACTTCAGCTTCGCGTTGAAGTCGTCGATATGGCGCACGCCGGCGGCTTCCATGTCGTCGTAGCGCAGCTCCATCTCGCGCACGACCCACTGCAGTGCCTCGGCGGCCTTCTTCGGGCTCGTGATGATCGGCGTGATCAGCTGTGGAATGCCCTGGTAGTGCGTGAGCTCGACCCGCTTGGGATCGATCAGCACCAGCCGCACCTCGTCGGGCGTCGACCGCGCGAGCACCGATGTGATCAACGCGTTGATGCACGTGCTCTTCCCTGCGCCGGTCGCACCCGCGATGAGGATGTGCGGCATCTTCGCGAGGTTCGCCGCGATGTAGCGGCCCTCGACGTCCTTGCCCAGCGCGGCGACCAGCGGGTGGTGGTCGCGACTCGCCACGGGTGAACGTAAGACGTCACCGAGGCTGACGGTCTCGCGGTCGACGTTGGGGATCTCGATACCGATCGCGGACTTGCCCGGGATCACGTCGATGATCCGCACGTCGGGGCTCTTCACGGCGTACGCGAGGTTGCGCTGCAGCGCCTTGATCCGCTCCACCTTGACGCCGGGCCCGAGCTCGACCTCGTAGCGCGTGACGGTCGGGCCGCGGGTGAAGCCGGTGACCGCCGCATCGACGTCGAACTCTCGGAAGACCTGCGTGAGTGCGTCGATGACGGCGTCGTTGGCCTTGCTCCGGGTCTTCGGCGCCGAGCCTTCGCGCAGGATCGACAGTGGCGGCAGCTGGTAGCTGCCGTCGCCGAGCCGCAGCTGCTTCACCGGCTTCGGCTCGACCGGTACGCCGGGTTCCGCGTCGGGCAGCGTGATGACCCGCGGGGGCTCGGCGTCCGCCTCTGACAACACCGGCGAGGCAGCGAACGGCTCGTCGGCGTCGGTCGGCATCGCCCGTCGCCGCAGCGACCGGCCCCGCTTGATCGGCTCGGTCGGCAGCATGCCGTCGTCGGGCTCGGGCGTCGGCTCCTGCGGCCGGCGACCGAAGGCGCGCAGCCGATCCGGGACGGCATGCAACGGGGTGCCGGTCACGACCAGCAGGCCGAACAGCCCGACCAGCACGAGGATCGGAACCGCGAGGTACGCCGTCAACGCCGTGCCCAGCGGAGAGCCGGCGAGCACGCCCAGCAGGCCACCGGCACCGCGGCGGGCGGCGGACCCGCTCGGGTCGCCGTGAGCGAGGTCGAGGATGCCGAGCAGGCCCACCGCGAGTGCGAGCCAGCCGATGACGACGCGGCCGCGCGGAGTGTCCGGTGGCGCCGGCCGGCGCAGCAGATGAACCGCGCCTGCGCCGAGCGCGATCGGAAGCACCATGACGCCCGATCCGCAGATCTCGCGCAGCGCGGAGGTCAGGTCGTGGCCGACCGGACCGGCCGAGTCGGCCCACGCTCCGAGCGCGACGACGAGCGCGGCGGCGAGGGTGAGCAGGCCGATCCCGTCGCGACGGTGGGCCGGATCGAGCTCACGCGCGCCGCCGCCGAGCGAGCGGGCCATCGCGCCCACCCCGTGAGCGATCAACATCCACAGTCCGAGCAACGCCCGGCCGAACGCGCGCAGCAGCCGGATCGGCAGGCTCGGACCTCGGCGTACCGGGCGCCGCCGAGCGGCCGGGCGCCGGGTTGCGGTCCGGCGGGAGGCCGGCTTCCGGGTGGTCGTCCGGCGCCGCGCGGGTGCCGCGCTCCTGGAGCGGGTGGCGGCCGGACGAGGGCGCGCGGAAGTCTTGGTTGCCACCCCGGCAGCCTATCCCGCCTGTCACACCCGTCACACGAGCCACGCGGGCTCAGACTTCGATGACCACCGGGATGATCATCGGGCGCCGCCCGTAGGTGTCACTGACCCACTTGCCGATCACCCGGCGGACCCGCTGGCGCAGGTCGTGCGGCTCGCTGATCCCTTCCACGGCGGCCTCCCTGATGGCCTCCTCGACCAACGGGACCACGGCGCTGAACGCGGAGGTGTCCTCGGAGAAGCCGCGAGCGAGGATCTCCGGGCCGGCGGTGAGCTTGCCGGTCACCGAGTCGACCACCACGACAACGGTCACGAAGCCGCCGCCGCCGAGGATCAGCCGGTCCTTGAGCTGCTGCTCACCGACATCGCCCACCGCGAGACCGTCGACGTACACGTAGCCGGCGGGGATCGCGCCCACGATCGACGCCCGGCCGTCGACCAGGTCGACCACGACGCCGTCGTCGGCGAGCACCACGTTGCGTCGCGGCACCCCGGTCTGCACCGCGAGCTCAGCGTGCGCACGAAGATGCCGCCATTCCCCGTGGATCGGCATCACGTTGGACGGCCTGGTCATGTTGAGCACGAACAACAGCTCGCCGGCGGGCGCGTGGCCGGAGACGTGCACCAGCGCGGTCTCCTTGTGCACCACGTGGGCGCCGAGCCGGTTCAGCCCGTTGATCACCCGGAAGACCGCGCTCTCGTTCCCGGGGACCAGTGAGGAGGCGAGCACGACAGTGTCTCCCGGCTCGACCCGCACCTGTTGGTGGGCGCGGTTGGCCATCCGCGACAGGGCGGACATCGGCTCGCCCTGCGATCCGGTCGAGATCAGAACGACCTGTTCGGGCGGCAGGGCGTCGACGTCGTTCATGTCGATCATCAGCCCGGACGGAATGCGCAGGTAGCCAAGATCCCGGGCGATCCCCATGTTGCGCACCATCGACCGGCCGATGAAGGCAACCCGCCGATGGTGCGAGTGGGCCGCGTCGAGCACCTGCTGCACGCGATGCACGTGCGAGGCGAAGCACGCGACGATAATCCGGCGGCCGGCCGTCCGGAACACGTCGTCGAGCACCGGGCCGATCAGCCGTTCCGACGTCACGAAGCCCGGGACCTCGGCGTTGGTCGAGTCGCTCATCAACAGGTCGACGCCTTCGCGCCCGAGCCTCGCCCACCCACCGAGGTCGGTGATCCGCCCGTCGAGCGGAAGCTGGTCCATCTTGAAGTCGCCGGTGTGCAGGACGGTGCCGGCCGCCGTACGGATCGCCACGCCGAGGGCGTCGGGGATGGAGTGGTTGACCGCGAAGAACTCGCAGGCGAACGGGCCGAGCTGCTCGGTCTGGCCCTCGCGGACCTCGAGGGTGAGCGGTGTTATCCGGTGCTCGGCCAGCTTGCCCTCGACCAGCGCGAGCGTGAGCCGGGACCCGACCAGCGGGACGTCGGGCTTCTCCCGCAGCAGGTACGGGACCGCGCCGATGTGGTCCTCGTGGCCGTGGGTGAGCACCACCGCATCGATGTCGTCCCAGCGGTCTTGCAGGTAGGTGAAGTCCGGAAGGATCAGGTCGACGCCGGGCTGTTCGGTCTCCGGGAACAGCACGCCGCAGTCCACGATGAGCAGCCGGCCGCGGTGCTCGAACACCGTCATGTTGCGACCGATCTCGCCGATGCCGCCCAGCGGAACGATCCGTAGGCCGCCGTCGCTCAGAGGTGGTGGCGCCCCGAGCTCGGGGTGCGGATGGCTCACGCCGATCGGCTCACAGGGCTAGCCCGGCCGCATCCAGGTCGGCGCGCAGCACGGCCACGTCCTCGTCGCTCGCCTCGACCAGCGGCAGCCGCACGGTGCGCTGCTTGATCACGCCGAGCAGCTGCGCGGTCGCCTTCGCCGCGATCGCGCCCTGCATGCGGGTCATGATTCCCCGCACCGCGGGGACCAGCTCGCCATTGATCCGTCGGGCGGCCGTGAGGTCGTCCGCATCGACCGCCTCGACCATCTCGCGGTATCGCCCGGCGAAGCCGTGCGCCACCACGCTGACCATCCCGACCGCGCCGAGTGCCAGCAGCGGGAGGTTGAGGGCATCCTCGCCCGAGTAGTACGCGAGGTCGGTCGCCGCCATCACCTGGGCCGAGCCGAACAGGTCGCCCTTCGCATCCTTCACCGCGACGATCCGCGGGTGCTCGGCCAGCCGGATCAGGGTTTCGGTCGCGATCGCGGTGCCGGTGCGGCCCGGGATGTCGTACAGCATCGCGGGCAGCCCGGTCGCGTCGGCCACGGCGGAGAAGTGCTGGACCAGACCTGCTTGCGGGGGCTTGTTGTAGTACGGCGTGACGACCAGGACGCCGGCCGCGCCGGCCTTCTCGGCGTGCTGGGCGGCTTCGACCGTGCGCGCGGTGTCGTAGGTGCCGACACCGGCCACGACGGCGGCATGGTCACCGACCGCCTCGAGCACCGCCCGCAGCAGCGCATCCTTCTCGTCATCGGAGGTGGTCGGCGACTCCCCCGTCGTACCACTCACCACCAGGCCGTCGCAGCCGTGATCGACGAGGTGGCTCGCGAGCGCCTGGGCACCGGCGAGATCGAGGGCGCCGTCGGCCGTGAACGGGGTCACCATCGCGGTGAGCACGCGGCCGAACGGTGCAGTCATGGCTTTCAGGATATCGCCGTCCGGGGTTTCCTAAGGGGCCACGCGACCGTTGGCCTCGAACGCGGCGTGGACGATCGGCATCAGCTCCCGGAAATGGGTCTCCATGCCTTCGGCCACCATCTCGATCTCACGCTGCGGGAAGGACGGGAACTTCGAGTCTTCCCGCTTGGTCCGCAACGCGAGGAAGTGCATGAGCGAGCGAGCGTTGCAGGTGGCATACATCGACGAGTACGTCGCGACCGGAAGGACTCCCCTGGCGACCTCGCGGGCAACCCCGGCGTCGAGCATCTCGAGGTATGCGCGATAGGCAAGCCGGCAGGCGTCCTCGGTCGCCTCCACGACGATCTTGTGCTGCTCGGCGCTGCCCTCGACGAAGACGTAGTGACCGGGCTTGCCCTCCTGGACCAGCTTGCGCTCGGGGCCCGGCACGTAGAAGACCGGCTCCAGCTTGCGGTAGCGCGCACTCTCCTCGTTGTAGCTCCAGCCGACCCGGTGCCGCATGAACTCGCGGAAGACGAAGATCGGTGCGCTCACCAGGAAGGTCATCGAGTTGTGCTCGAACGGCGTGCCGTGCCGGTCCCGCATGAGGAACCGGATCAGCCCGGCGTTGCGCTCCGGATCCTGCTCGCGAGCCTCGATCGACGCCTCACCGGCGGTCGAGACGCGCGCCGCCCAGACAACGTCGGAGTCGCTCGCCGAGGCCTTGACCAGGTCGACGGAGATGTCGGAACGGAACTGGATCGGCGCATCGTCAGGCATCCGCCGACGCTACCGCCGCCCCCTGACAATCGAGGGAGCGACAGACCGTCGGAGCTGGATTCTCACGGCCGGATCCGCCCGGACCGTCGTACCTCGGCGGAGAGCAACCGCCAGGCCCGTTGCCGTTCCTTGCGCAGCCGGGCGTCGTTGCGGCTCGCGATCCACTCCGCCTCCCGGCCGAGCTTGCGCCAGCTGTCCAACCGGCGTTGCGGGAGCCGGCCGTCCTCGACCGCTGCGAGCACCTCGCACCCGGGTTCGCTGACGTGGGCGCAGTCGGAGAACCGGCACCTGTCCGCCAGCTCGCCGATCTCCGGGAAGGTCTGGTCGATCCCCTCGTCGCTGGTCCACATCCCGACCCCGCGCAGGCCGGGCGTGTCGATCAGGACCCCACCACCGGGTAGCGCGAGCAGCTGCCGGTGGGTCGTCGTGTGCCGCCCCTTGCCGTCGATCCGTACCTCCGTCACGGCCATCTCCTCGATGCCGAGCAATGCGTTGGCGAGGGTGGACTTGCCCGCACCCGACCGGCCGATCAGGCAGAGCGAGCCGCCGGGACGGTCGAGGCAGCGCAGCTTGTCCATCCCCTCGTCCGTGACCGCGCTGACCGCGAGCACCGCACACCCGGGTGCGGAGGCGGTCAGGTCGTCGACGACGGCGTAGGGATCGTGGGACAGGTCGATCTTGGTGAGGACGACGACCGGTGTGGCGCCGCTCTCCCAAGCGAGCGCAATCAAGCGCTCGACCATGCCCGGCCGAGGCGACGGAACGGCAGGTACGGCGATGAGGACATGGTCGATGTTGGCCACGAGCGCCTGGCCGGCGGAACGACCGGACGCGTCGGCGCGAACGATGGCGGTGCGGCGCGGCAGCACCGCGGCGATCTCCCCGTCCGCAACGGCGGCCCAGTCACCGACGGTGACGTCGGGCGCGCGGTGGGTGATGTCCGCGCGCAGCTCGCCGGCCTCGGCGACGAGGTCGGCCGCGCCGCGGTCGACCCGCGTGACACGGGCCGGCGTATGGGTGGTGAGGTACGGCAGAAACTCAGAAGCGAACTGCTCGTCCCAGCCGAGGGACGACAGAGGTCCGGTCAACGGAAAGCCTTTCGGAGACGGAGGGTTTCGGGCATGCGCAAGCCAGGGCAGGCATCGAATCCACCTCCACTCGTCGGCTTCTGGGTCGGACGTCATGACGGTAGACGGTGCACGCCTCGCCGTCATCCGAGTTTTCGATCACACCCCGCGGTCAGTAGGCGCCGAGCTCGTGCAACCGCTCGTCGCTGATGCCGAAGTGGTGTGCCACTTCGTGGATGACGGTGACGCGTACCTGCCGCACGACCTCATCGAGGGTGTTGCAGTGCCGCAGGATCGGCAGCCGGTAGATCGTGATCTGGTCGGGTAGCACCCCGGCGTACGCCGACGTGCGCTGGGTCAACGGGATGCCGTGGTAGAGCCCGAGCAGGTTGGGCGAGGCCCCCATGTCCTCGACGGCGACTGCGACGTTGCGCATCATTCTGCGCAGCTGCGGCGGGATGCTGTCGAGCGCGGCTTCGACCAACCGGCCGAAGGTGTCCTCGTCGACGTCGATCAAGGTGCCAGTGCAGCACACCTAGCCTCGCCACTTCGTGATCTTGTGCTGCGACACGGGTCGTAGGAGCACGGAAGTGCCTGTCCCGCTTGGGAAACTTGGGCTTGTCGAAGGTCCAAGAACACCGAGCGGGAAGGCACTCCGTGGGTGAAGAGTAACCGGCGGGCGAAGCGGGTTCAGGTAGTCGTGGGCGGCGAGCCGCTGGTGTCGTCGGCGGGAGCGTCGCTGCTGGTCGAGACGGCCAGGTCGGTCGGTTTGGAACGGGGGCTGTCGGCGGCGCTGCGTCCGTGGCGTCGGCTGCGGGCGAGCATGATCCGGGCAAGGTCGTGCTCGACGTGGTGCTCGCGATCGCGCTCGGTGGCGACTGCGTGGCCGATCTGGGCCGTCGTCCGGGCGCAGCCGGACCTGTTCGGCGCGGTCGCGTCTGACCCGACGGTGTCGCGGCTGATCGACACGCTTGCCGGCGACGCCGAAGCGGCGGTGGCCGCGATCCGTCAGGCGGGGGCGGTTGCTCGCGCGGCCGGGTGGCGGCACCGGTCACCGGTCAGCAGTGACGGCCCGGTGACGGTGGATCTGCGCGACGATCGTGTTGGCGCACTCGGAGAAGGAGGGCGACGCCGACGTTCAAGCGCACGTTCGGCTTCCACCCGCTGCTGGCGTTCGTCGACCACGGCCGCGACGGGACTGGTGAGCCGCTGAGCGCGCTGCTGCGTGAGGGGCGGGCCACCGCGAACGACGCAACCGACCAGATCGCCGTGCTGGACTCAGCGCTCGCTCAGCTCCCCGTCGAGGTCCGGGACCGCGTATTGGTGCGGGGCGATACCGGCTCGGGGGTGCACGCGTTCGTCGAGCACGTCGCCGCCCTCGGCCTGCAGTTTTCTGTCGGGGCCTACGTTCACGACGCGCTCGCCGACACCGTGCTGTCCCTGCCGGAGCAGTGCTGGCGCCACGCGACCGACGTCGACAGCGACCCGCGCGAAGGTGCTCACGTCGCAGAACTGACCCGGTGGCTGCCAGCGGCGCGCAACCCGTGGCCGGCCGGCACGCGGATCATCGCCCGGCGCGAGGTGCCACATCCTGGCGCGCAGCTACGGCTGACCGATGTCGAAGGTCGGCGGATCACGATGTTCGCGACCAACACCCGCGGCGGGCGGATCGCCGACCTCGAGCTGCGGCACCGGATGCGCGCCCGCGCCGAAGACCGGATTCACGGCCTCAAAGACTGCGGGCTGCGCAACTTCCCGCTGCACGAGTTCACCAAGAACACGATCTGGCTCGAGCTCGTCCAGCTCGCCGCGGAGCTGCTCACCTGGACCCAGACCCTCGCCTTCACCGGCAGCATCGCCAAGTTCTGGGAACCCAAACGCCTGCGGCTTCGCCTGCTGCACGTCGCCGCCGCATCGTCACCACCGGCCGACGCGAATGGCTGCGACTCCCGCGCGGCTGGCCCTGACGCGAACTCATCATCACCGGCCACGCACGACTTCACGCCCTCAGCTGACCAACAGCCCCAGCCGCTCAGCAGCACCGGACAAGCGACGCGACGAACGTCGCGGATCGGCCATGTCCACACAGTCCAATCAGACAGACTCCAGAGTCAGCCGCGGCGACACCAAGATCGTGAGAGATCGAGGCTAACTGATCACCGGACCGAGCCAGCCGGCTGTGCCGTACGCGAGGTCGTCGAGCCCGATCGTCGTGCCCAGCCCGCTCGCCGAACTGCCGAGCGCGCCGACCGTCGTTCCCGCGACCGACGTACCCGTGTTGATTCCGGTCTCAACCTGGGTCTCGATCGGGGTGGTGGCGTCGCCGGCGTACATCCGCAGCTCGAACGTCCCACTCGCGGCGGAGCTCAGATGCCACTCGAGCCGGACCCACTGGTTCAGCGGGAGCGGCTGCGTCAACCGCGGGAGCGACATACCGGTCGCGGTCACGATGCTGAGGTATCCGGCCGAGGTGAGGTTCACCTGCGCGTCGCGGTTGGATGCCGCGTCGGTCAACCTCATGATCGGCACCGACACCTTCGGGTCGGCGGAAAACTTGACATACGCACGCCCGTAGACAGACGTCGCCGGCGTGATCGACGTGCTGTTCCAGCCGAGGTAGCACAAGCCGGTGGCTGGTGACAGAAGGGCCGAGTCGCGCCCGTGTGCCGCACTCACAGTGCTGTAGGTGACCGAGCCGGCGGTGCACTTGTCCTGGTTGAACGCGTTGCCCGCCGCACCCCCGGAGTTCTGCGTGGTGATCGCCGTGCCGTTGGCCTGACCTTCGAACCCGTTGGCGAGCAGCGCGGCGTACGGCGTTGCGGCAGTCGCGACCGCCGATGCCGTTCCCATCCCGCCGGAGTTGCGGGCGAGCACCTCGTACCAGTACGTCGTGCCGGGAGCGGCCGAGACATCGCTGTACGACGGCGCGGTCACGGACATCGCCAGTGGGCTGAAACCGGAGGCCGCGGAGGTCGACGACCGCTCGACCTCGTACGAGCTCGCGTTCGCCATGGCGTTCCACGCCAGGTTCACCTGGGTGGACGACGCCGGCGCTGCGGTGAGGCCCGTGACCTGGCCAGGCGCGACCTGCGGGGTAGTGACCGTCTGGGTCGCGGAGAAGGCACCTTGCCCGGCCGCGCCGACGGCGGCAACGCGGTAGTCGTAGCTGGTGAGCTGGCTGACCGAGGTGTCTCTGTAGCTCGTGGCGCTCGCGTTCGCTGCCAGCACGGACCAGCTACCCGCACCGGCTGGGGACCGCTCGACCGAATAGGCCGCCGCGCCGCTTGCGGCACTCCAACTGAGGTCGACCTCGCCGGGCGAGACGGCGGTAGCCGACAGCCCGGTGACCTGAGCGGGCAGTGTAGTGCCGGTGGCCGGACCGGACGGCACGCCATCGCCGGCGGAGTCGACCGGGACGACCTCGTAGTCGGCGGACGCGCCAGGAGTCAGCCCGGTGTCGGCGAAGGAGGTACCCGAGGCGGTACCGAGATCCGTGGGGAACGTGCCTGCGCCGACCGCGCCCTTGCGGATGTCGTATGACGTCGCGCCCGTCGCGGCCCCCCATCTCAGGTCGACCTCGGATGCACCGTTGGTCGCAGCCGTGAGTGTTCCCGGCTGGCCCGGGAGCAAGGTGATCGACGAGGACGACGAGGGCGCACTGCTGCCGGATGCGTTGGTCGCGAGCACGCGGTAGTCCTCGCTACTGCCCGGGGTCATGCCAGTGTCGCTGTACGACGTACCCGTTACCGGCTCGCCCACGTTGCTGAACGCGTTTGCGCCGGACACCGACCGCTGTACCTGGTAGGCGGTCGCACCTTGCACCCCGGTCCAGCTGACCGTCGCCGCAGTCGGCGACGTGCTGGTCACTGTCGGTGCAGTAGGCGCGGCCGGCGGCGGGGTGCCGAGGACGGCTGACGACAGCCCGACCTGAGCGAAGGCAGCGAGCTCACCGGGCTGGGTGAGGTAGGTGTCGCAGTTCCCGCTGGAGTCGTCCCACTCGAGCATGCCCTTGATGTTGGGATGAGCGGTGATGGCCGCGGTCAGCTGGCCGTACCAGTAGGCCGCTGCCGTGCTGTCGCTCGGGTTCGGCACGGTGCCGTACTCGGGGAGGATGAACGGCTTGTCCCCGTAGCCGTTTGCCTCGAGCCACTGATACATCGGGTCGATCGTCTGCTGCGGCGTCTTCCATGCGCCGCTTGCGCTCTGGCAGTTGTAGAAGTTGTAGGGGTCGTAGCCGATCCAGTCGACGTAGGAGTTGCCCGGGTAGAGGCTGTTGAACAGCGACTCGTGCCCCGTGTAACCGGTCGGCGTCCAGACCCAGATCACGTTCGTAACGCCCTGGGCGGCGAACACGTCGTGTATGTGCCGGTACGCCGCGACATAGTCGGCGGCGGTGCCCGAGGTCCCGACGCGGGAGTCCATCTCGGAGTCGAAGGTCAGCATGATCGGCTGGCCGAATGCCTTGATCGACTGCGCCTCCGGAATGATCACCGAGCTGTCGTAGTCCCCGTCGGCGATCGCCGACCATTGGATCTGCTGGTTGGTCGAGTAGATTCGTGACGCCCAATCCTCGAAGATGATGTGTCCTGATGCGGCGAGGGCCTTCTCGTAGGAGTCCGGCATTGTGCCCGAAATGGCCGTAGCCGGCCCGGAGAAGTCGTGGTAGTGGTACACGATGTCGAACGTCCGGCCCACCTGGGACTCGAGGTCGGTGACGGCGGTCGTCAGCGTCTGACCGGATGCGGGTGGGGTGTAAGCGCCCCACAGGATGCCGCAGCTCGGCACGTCCAGGCTCGACAGCGTGCATGCATTGGCCGGCAGGGTGCTGGCACCCGCGGCGGTGGGAAGCAAGAACGCGATCAGCGTCGTCAACACGCCGATGACGAGCACGACCGATGCCCGTGCGGTCGCAGTGGAAGTCCGTCGCGAGAACATCTGTGGGCTCCGATGACTAGTCGTTTTTGACTGACGACTAGTGAGTCGACGACGCGGGAATGCCCAAGCAGATGCAAACGCAAGGCCCACAGGGCCTAGCCCAAACAGGTGACCCGTGCGATGGTCGGGGTCAGTTTTCGTGTTATCAACGTTGGCTCGGTGACGACCGAGCCAACAACTCGACACAATGTGGCGAGGTCTCGACGCCTGCGGTGATTACAAGGACGTCGTTAAGTCAAAAAACCGGCAGTCCCGGACAGAGCCCGCACCCCCATCACGCTGGGCAACGCCGATCAGCTATCTGATCCGCGGGAGTTAATGAGTCCGGTTCACAGCTCGTGGCAAGCGATGCTTGCTGACCACGAATCCCTGTCGTCCAGTTCTTCCTCGGTAGGTGCCGCCGGCAGTGCAGAGACCGCCGCGGACTCCCTCCTGCCAACAGCGTTACCACGCCGGTATCGCGGAGCGCCACGAAGCCCAGAACCCTTTCGGCGTTGCGCAAAACGGCGTTCGTGGACCCCGACGCGAATCAGTCCGGGATCATCGTCGTGAGGCAGAACGGATGACCGGCCGGGTCGATGAGGACGCGGAAGCGATCCGGTGCGGGCTGGGTGGCCGCCTTGCGCGCGCCGAGCGCGAGCGCCTTCTGCTCGGCCGGCTCGAGCTCCTTGACGGCCAGCTCGAGATGCATCTGCTTGGGGACGTCGCCGGTCGGCCAGTCCGGCGGCCGGTGGTCGTCGATGCGGAACGTGGTCAGGTAGATCCCGGCGCCGCTCAGCGCCACGAAGTCGGGGGTGTCCCAGACCCGCTCGAGCTCGAGAAAGTCCTGGTAGAACCGGGCCAGCTGGTCGGGATCCGACGAGTCGAGGGAGATGCCACCGAGGCGCGCGAGTGCGGTCATGCCGCTAGTGCAACACACCCCGCCGACGGCGGGCCACGCACGGCCTGCAGAGCGACCGGGCCCAACGGCGACGCTGACGAAAACGGACGGACGCGGTTACGATCCCGCGCCGAAAGGAGGTGCGCGATGAATCCGGTTTTGGCGGACTTCCTCGAGCGCATCGGGTGGACGTCCGGACAGGTCTTCATCTCGGTCTTGCTGGCCGGTACGGCGGGGGCCGCGGTCGTCGGGCTGCCGTGGAAGCTGGCGGCGGTGATGGCGGTCAGCGCCGCGGTCGCGACGATCGTGACCACGGCTGTGCAGTATCTGGCGAAGCAGACCGACCTGCCGTTCTGGCAGGACATCCTTGTGCGGGCAGTGAAGACCTTCATCGCCTCACTCGCGGGATCGATTGCAGCGGCGCACCCGTTCAATGTGGTGACCTTCCACTGGTCCGACGCCTTCAACGTCGCGGCAGTCGCCGTGCTCGGGTCGCTCGGCAAGGGCCTGCTCGCGAAGGGCGATGCCGGCGTACCGGCCGGCGCCGCGCCCGCACCCGCAGCAGTGAACCCGTCGACGTTGTCCGTGCCCACCTACCGGGCGGCCATCGTCCGGTAGGCAGCCTTAAGCCGAAGCCTCGACGAGGTCGAGATCGCGAACACAGAAGCCGTGGTGTGCCCACTCCTCGTTGAGCACCGTGCCGAGGCACTGGCGCGTCGAGCGTCCGCGTGCATACGGCGGCCAGCCGTCGCCGTCCGGAATCGGCGCGGGCGCCGCGAGCTGCTCGGGAGTCACCGCGCTCAGCCACTCGTCGAGCTCCGCCGCCTGCTCGGCGCGCACCGCGACCACCTCGTCAAGGCTGGGCGCGGCCGACAGGTCAAGCCCTTGCTGCTCCCGGTCGGGCACGTAGTCGGGCGCGAGCCCTATCGGCGTGAACAGCGCGGTCGACCCGAGAACGCACCGGCGGAACCACGAGTCGTGCACGAACACCAGGTGGCGAAGGGTCTGCACGGCCGACCACTCGCCGTTCACCATGCGATGCTCCACACCCGGCGAGGTCCGTAGCCGGGCGATGGTCGCCGTCCAGTCGGCTTGCAGTTGTCGCCATCCTTCGCGCAGCTCGCTCGGAGCGTCCGAGCGGATCAATATCCGCACCGGATAGCGACGGTCGAGCTCGGCCTCGACGTACGCCGTCACCTCGACGCCGTTGACGACAAGGTTGGTGATCAGCCCGTCGATCTCCGCGTCCTGCATGACGACGCCGATGAACCGCGACCGATCGAGCATGCACTCGCGGAACTCCGCGGCACTGAGGTCCTCGTCGACGAAGCGCTTCATGCCGTCAGGCTACGCAGCACCCCTGACACCATCGGCGCCACCGGCCGCGCCGCTCGCTGTGTGAACGGCTACGTACCGCCCGCGGTATCTACGCGTGCACAAACCCACCGGCTCCCGCGCTCGGCCGATGTAGCCGGCTAGAGCTGCTTGCGCATCTGGAGGGAGGTGGTGTCGTATCCCGAGGACTCGTAGAGCGCGCGAGCCGTAGTGTTCGGGCCGAAGACGTTGAGGCCGAGTGTCCTAGCGCCGGCATCCCTTGCCGCATCCTCGGCAGCGGCGAGCAGTGCCCGGCCGTAGCCGGATCCGCGAAAGCCTTCGAACACCTCGATGTCATAGATCCATGCGCCTTGTTGATCCGGGCGAACCAACCCGATCCACACCAGCCCGACGGTCTCGCCCGACTCGTTCTGAGCGGTGAGCAACAGATGGTTCGCGCTGTTGACGCCGTCGGGCAGAAGCTTGACGGTTTCGGCGCGCGCCCGCGCCACGGCTTCGTCCGCCGACCAGTTGCCGGCCTCGACATGGTGCTGGGCGTACGACTCGGTGAGCCTCGCCATCCAGCTTTCATAGAACTCCGCCGTCATGGGACTCGTCGTCAGCTTCTGCAACAGCTCAACTCCAACCTCGTCATCGGTCGCTCACGCCTCTACCGCGCTCCGTCCGGGGAGACGGAAGCCCCGACATCATCGCACCGCCCATCGTTGATGCCGGACCTTGCTGGAGTCAACGCGACCCCAGAGCGCCAGCCGGTCCGCACTCGCAACCGACCGCGGCGCGCCCGGTTGCGCTTAGCCGTAATAGCCGTAGACGACGCTGCGACGATGTCGCCATGAGCACAACCGCGGATTGGCTGCTGGACCCCGACATCGCTTATCTCAACCACGGCGCGTTCGGTGCACTCCCGCGCGCCGTCGGCGAGTACGCCGTCGAGCTGCGGCGCCAGATGGAAGCGAACCCCACCGGCCTGCTGGCCCGCCGGTTGCCAGGACTGCTCGACGACGTACGCGGCCAGGTCGCCGAGCTGCTCCGCGCGGACCCGGATGCGTGCGTCTTCGTCGCCAACGCCACAGCCGGCAGTGCCGCGGTGCTCACCGCCTTGGCGCCGATGCTCGAAGCCGGCGACGAGGTCGTGACAACGGATCATCGGTACGGCGCGGTCGGGATCCAGCTCGAGGCGCTGGCCGCCCGGACCGGAGCACGAATCGTCACCGCGCACGTTCCCCTCGATGCCGCGACGTCGACCGACGTGGTCGCGGCGATCACCGAGCGGTTCACCAGCCGCACCAGGCTTCTCGTAGTCGACTCGATCTCCTCGCCGAGCGGTTTCGTCTTCCCGGTCGAGCAGATCGTCGCCACATCACACGAACGCGGCATCGCGGTGCTGGTGGACGCCGCGCATGCCCCTGGCCAGATCGAGGTCGACCTGCGGGCGCTCGGCGCCGACTTCTGGGTCGGCAACCTGCACAAGTGGATCTGCTCGCCGCGCGCTGCCGCAGTCCTCTGCATCGCGGACCGATGGCGGGCGGACGTTCGCCCGCTGGTGCCGTCGCACGGCTACCCGGCAGGATTCCAGCCGGCATTCGACTGGACCGGCACCCTCGACCCCACTCCGATTCTCGCGGTGCCGGCCGCCCTGGCGTTCTGGTCGGAGTACGGCTGGGAGCGGATGCGAGGCACGCAACGAGCGACCGTCGACGACGGCGCGGCGAGCGTGGCGAAGGCGCTCGGCACGAGCGCACCGGTCGCTGACGAGTTCCGCGCGGCGATGCGCATCATCGAGCTGCCGGTCACGCTCGGCCGCGAAACAGGGTTGCGGCTCGAAGCCAGGCTCAGCAACGACTACCGGGTCGAGGTCCCGATCATGCAGCTGCACAACCGCAGCTGGATCAGGGTGTGCGGGCAGGTCTACAACGACGGCGCCGACTACGACCGACTCGCGGCCGCGTTGCCGGAGCTACTCGAGACCGAGGAGGGTCTCGAGACCGACGGTTAGCCCCGGACGGTCCGCAACCGAGCGGATCGCGAGCAGCACGCCGGGCATGAACGACTCGCGGGTCAGCGAGTCGTGCCGGATCGACAGGGTTTCGCCCGCGCCGCCGAGCAGCACTTCCTGGTGCGCCACGAGCCCGGCGAGCCGGACGGCGTGGATGTGGACTCCGTCGACCTCTGCGCCACGTGCGCCCTCGAGCGACTGCGTAGTGGCGTCCGGAGACGGCTTTCCCTCGCGTGCCGCCGCGACCAGCTCCGCAGTACGCCGAGCCGTGCCGCTCGGGGCGTCGACCTTGTTCGGGTGGTGCAGCTCGACGATCTCCACCGACTCGAAGTACGGCGCCGCTTCGGCCGCGAACCGCATCATCAGAACGGCAGCGATCCCGAAGTTGGGCGCGATGACCACGCTCACCGACGGTGCGGCTCCGAGCAAGCCGCGCACCTCGTCCAGCCGATCCGGCGTGAACCCGGTGGTGCCGACCACGCAGTGCAGGCCCGAGTCGATGCACCAGCGCAGGTTCTCCAACACGGCGTCGGGCGTCGTGAAGTCGACGACGACATCGGCGGCCCGAAGCGGGTCGCGCGACTCTCCCGCATCAATTGCGGCGACCAGGGACAGATCATCCGCGGCCTCGACCGCGCGGCACACCTCGCCGCCCATCCGGCCACGCGAGCCGAGCACACCCACCCGCATGGCATCGATCATGCCGCGAACTCGCCGCTGTCGTCGTCGTACGGCCCGATCACCGCAAGCGCGCCGGGCTGCTCGAGCAGGTCGGCCGCCAGCGCCCGCGTGTCCTCCAGGGACACCGCGTCGATCCGCGCGAGCAGCTCCTCGACGCTCATCAGCTCGCCGTAGACCAGCTCGGCCTTGCCCAGCCGGCTCATCCGTGAGCCGGTGTCCTCGAGTCCGAGCACGAGACCACCGCGCATCTGCCCCTTGCCCCGGTCGAGCTCGACCGCAGTCAGTCCCTCGGCCCCAGCCAGGTCGAGCTGCTCCCGGCACAGGGCGATCACCTGCTTCGCCCGGTCCGGATGGCAGCCCGCGAACACACCGAACAGGCCGGTGTCGGCGTAGTGAGACGTGAACGAGTAGACCGAGTACGCCAGACCGCGCAGCTCGCGCACCTCCTGGAACAACCGCGACGACATCCCGCCCCCGAGCGCGGAGTTCAGCACCCCGAGCGCGAAGCGCCGCTCGTCGTGCCGCGAGACGCCCGGTACGCCGTAAACCAGGTTGGCCTGCTCGGTCGGGCGCCCGCGCACGCCGGTGACCGCAACGAACTCCGGAGCGCGGCGTACGACGCGGGGCGGCGCCGGAGACCTCGAGTCGTCATGCAGGCCGGGCTCGTCCGCCGCTGCCAGCGCCCGCTTGACCAGTCGCACCAGGACCGCGTGGTCGACGTTCCCTGCCGCTGTGATGATCAGCTGGTCGCTGCGGTAGCGCCGTCGGTAGTAACCCGCGATCGAGCTGCGCCGCATGGCTTCGATCGACTCGACCGAGCCGAGCACCGGCCGACCGAGGGGATCCGACGGCCAGACCAGCTCGGCGAACACATCATGGACCGAGTCACCCGGGTCGTCCTCGTGCATGGCGATCTCTTCGAGAATGACGCCGCGCTCGTTGTCCACCTCGCGCGACGTCAGCACCGACGACAGCACCATGTCGCACACGACGTCGACGGCGACCGGAAGGTCGGTGTCGAGCACGCGCGCGTAGTAACAGGTGTACTCCTTGGCGGTGAAGGCGTTGAGCTCGCCGCCGACCTCGTCGAGCGCAGCCGCGATCGCCAGCGCGTCACGCCGCCGCGTGCCCTTGAACAGCAGGTGTTCGAGGTAGTGCGACGCACCCGAGAGGGACGCGGTCTCGTCGCGGGAGCCGACCCCGATCCACACCCCGAACGCGACCGACCGCACCCCGGGAACCGACTCGCTGATCACCCGGATCCCGCCCGGCAGGACGGTACGGCGGACAACCGAACCGTCGCTGCCGGTCAGCAGCGTGCGAGTCGACCCGATCCGCTGGTCGGTGCCGGCGAGGTCGACCGGCACGTCAGGACTGGTCGGCGCCGGCTGGCGCCGGCTCGCTCGCGTCGCCGTCGGCGGCACCCTCTTCGAGCACCGGCACCAGGCTGAGCTTCCCGCGCGGGTCGATCTCGGCGATCTGCACCTGCACCTTGGACCCGACCGGCAGCACGTCGTCGACGTTCTCGACCCGCTTGCCACCGACGATCTTGCGGATCTGCGAGATGTGCAGCAGGCCGTCCTTGCCAGGAGTCAGAGACACGAACGCGCCGAAGGTCGTCGTCTTCACGACCGTGCCGAGATAGCGCTCGCCGACCTCGGGCATCTGCGGCGACACGATCGAGCGCACCGCGCGAAGCGCTGCCTCCGCCTTCTCGCCGTCAACCGCGGCGATGTAGATCGTGCCGTCGTCCTCGACCGTCAGGTCGGCGCCGGTGTCCGCCTGGATCTGGTTGATGATCTTGCCCTTCGGCCCGATGATCTCGCCGATCTTGTCGACCGGGATCTTCTCGGTGATGATCCGCGGCGCGTAGGGCGACATGTCGCCAGGAACGTCGATGGCCTCGGCCATCACGTCGAGGATGGTCATCCGCGCGTCGCGCGCCTGCTGCAGCGCGCCACCGAGGACCGACGCGGGAATCCCGGTCAGCTTGGTGTCGAGCTGGAGCGCGGTCACGAACTCACGGGTGCCGGCGACCTTGAAGTCCATGTCGCCGTACGCATCCTCGGCACCGAGGATGTCGGTCAGCGTGACGAACTCGTCGCCCTCGTTGATCAAGCCCATCGCGATGCCCGCGACCGGCGCCTTGAGCGGAACACCGGCGGCCATCAACGACAGCGTCGACGCACACACCGAGCCCATCGAGGTCGAACCGTTCGAGCCGAGCGCCTCGGAGACCGCACGGATCGCGTACGGGAACTCCTCCTTGCTCGGGAGCACCGGCACCAAAGCCCGCTCGGCGAGCGCACCGTGGCCGATCTCGCGACGCTTCGGCGAACCCACACGACCGGTCTCACCGGTGCTGTACGGCGGGAAGTTGTAGTGGTGCATGTAGCGCTTGCGGGTCTCGGGCGACAGCGTGTCGACCATCTGCTCCATGCGCAGCATGTTCAGCGTGGCGACGTTCAGGATCTGCGTCTCACCGCGTTCGAACAAGCTCGACCCGTGCACCCGCGGCACGACGTCGATCTCCGCGGACAGCGTGCGGATGTCGCGCACTCCGCGGCCGTCGATGCGGACGCCGTCCGCGATCACGCGCTTGCGGACCAACTTCTTGGTGAGGGCCCGGTACGCCGCGCTGATCTCCTTCTCGCGGCCCTCGAACTGCGCGGCCGTGCGCTCCTTCGCGAGCTCCTTGACGCGGTCGAGCTCGGTCTCGCGCTCCTGCTTGTCCGCGATGGTCAGCGCGGCGGCGAGCTCGTCGCTCACCGCAGCGGTGACAGCGTCGAGCGCGTCGTCGGCGTAGTCGAGGAACACCGGGAACTCGCGGGTCGGCTTGGCGGCCTGGTCGGCCAGCTTCTGCTGCGCCTCGCAGATCTGGGCGAGGAACGGCTTGGCCGCCTCGAGGCCCTGGGCGACGACATCCTCGGTCGGCGCCTGCGCACCGCCGGCGACCAGCTCGATCGTGTGCTCGGTCGCCTCGGCCTCGACCATCATGATCGCGACGTCACCACCGTCGGTCACGCGGCCGGCCACGACCATGTCGAACACGGCGCGCTCGAGCTCGGAGTACGACGGGAATGGCACCCACTCGCCGTCGATCAGAGCGACGCGAACCCCAGCCACCGGGCCGGAGAACGGCAGCCCCGCGAGCAGCACGCTGCATGCGGCGCCGTTGATCGCGACGACGTCGTAGAGGTGGTCGGGGTCCAACGCCATGATCGTCGAGACGATCTGGACCTCGTTGCGCAGCCCCTTGGTGAAGCTCGGCCGCAACGGCCGGTCGGTCAGCCGGCAGGTGAGGATTGCATCCTCGCTGGGCCGGCCCTCACGGCGGAAGAACGAGCCGGGGATCTTGCCCGCGGCGTACTGCCGCTCCTCGACGTCGACAGTGAGCGGGAAGAAGTCGAAGGTGTCCTTGGGCGCCTTCGACGCGGTCGTCGCCGACAGGACCATCGTGTCGTCGTCGAGATAGGTGACCACGGAGCCCGCGGCCTGCTGGGCGAGCCGGCCGGTCTCGAACCGGAGCGTGCGCTCGCCAAGTGAGCTCTTGAGTACTGCCTCAGAGCGGAATTCCTCGGTGCCCGTCACGGGCGCCTCCATTCAGGTAGGCGCGCTGCCGTTGAGGCGGACCGGTCATCGATCGAAGCGGTCAGGTGGCACACCTGCCCGCCACTACCGAGGACCGGCACTCGCGGCATCGGCCGGCGCGCGGGTCGGTCCGGCGTTACCGCCGTAGTCCCAGCCTTTCGATCAGGGAGCGGTAGCGCTGGACGTCCTTGCTCTCCAGGTAGCGCAGCAACCGCCGGCGGCGACCGACGAGCTGCAGCAGACCACGCTGGGTGTGGAAGTCGTGCTTGTGCTGCTTCATGTGCTCGGTGAGGTCGGCGATCCGACGGGACAGCAGCGCGACCTGGACTTCCGGGGACCCGGTGTCGCCATCGCCGGTGGCGAAGTCGGTCATGATCTGCTTCTTGGTTGCGGCATCCAGCGGCACGCGGAGATCTCCTGGCACATATCAGCCCGCAGGGTTACACCACAGGGGCAGACGGAAACGAACGCCGCCTAGTGTAGCCGAGAGCGGGCCGTATCGACGTCGGCCGCCATCTGCGATACGAGCGATTCGACGGATTCGAACCGTTCCATCCCCCGGAGCCGGGCGGTGAACTCGACCGTCACGTGCCGGCCGTAGAGGTCGAGATCGTGCCCGACGTCGATCGCGTAGGCCTCCACCCGCCGGTTCTGCCCGTCAAAAGTGGGGTTGGTCCCGACGCTGATCGCCGCCGGCATCCGGTCCCCCGAGAGCCCGGTGAGATGCCCGGCGTAGACCCCGTCCGCGGGGATCGCGATGCCTTCGGCGACGTCCACGTTGGCGGTAGGGAACCCGAGCGCGCGCCCGCGGGCGTCGCCCCGGATGACCGGGCCCTCGACCAGGTGCGCGCGGCCGAGCAGGCCGGCCGCTCCCACCACGTCGCCGGCGGCGACCTGCGCCCTGATCCTGGTCGAGCTGATCGGCTCGCCTTCGGACACCAGGGGCAGCGCATCCACCTCGAGGCCGGAGCGCCGCAGCAGGTCGACGTCACCCTTCGCGCCGTGACCGAACCGGAAGTTCTCCCCCACGACCACTCGCACGGCGCCCAGCTGCCCGACCAGGGTCGTTTCGATGAAGTCCTCGGGGCTCTGCAGCGACATCTCGTGGCTGAACTCGAGGACGAGGACGCGGTCGGCGCCGTAGCGCTCCAGCAGCGCGACCCGCCGTGCCGTGGTCGTCAGCATCATCGGCATCAGCTCGGGTCGCAGGATGGCGACGGGATGCGGGTCGAACGTGACGACGGCAACGTCCGCGTCGGCCGCCCGAGCGGCCTCGTGCGCTCTCGTCAGCACCAGCTGGTGGCCTCGGTGCACGCCGTCGAAGATCCCGATCGGTACGACGGTGCGACGCCCGCCGCTCATGCCGACACCTCGAACACGCACCGCGGCTGGGCAACCCCGTCCCGGTCCTCGACCAGGGCGACGACTCGACCGTCCGGGCCGAACACGCCGGCCGGCGACGCCGGCAGGTCGATCAGCAGACGCTGGCCCTGGCCGATCCGGCGCGCCTGTTCCTCGTCGACCTCGACCTTCGGAAACCCGGCCGCGACCGCAGCCGCGAGCGGGACGACCACGAGGTCGCGCTCGAGCTCTTCGAGCGTCCGCGCGTCGCGGATCGTGAAGCCGCCGACCCGCGTGCGGCGCAGCGCGGTGAGGTGCGCGCCGACACCGAGCGCCGCGCCCAGATCGCGGGCCAGCGCCCGGACGTAGGTCCCGGTCGAGCAGGTCACCCGTACGTCGAGATCGCGGCCTCGGCGAGCGACGAGGTCGAACCGGTCGACCCGGACGCGGCGGGGCGCGAGTGTGAGCTCCTCGCCGGCCCTGGCGCGGCGGTACGCCCGCACGCCGTCGACCTTGATCGCGGACACGGTGCTCGGCACCTGCTCGATCTCTCCGGTCAGCACCGCGAGCGCAGCCGCGATGGCGTCGGTCGCCAGCCGTTCGGCGGCATCACCGCCGGCGTCGGTCACGATCTCGCCGTCGGCATCGTCGGTGGTTGTCGTCGTACCCAAGCGGATCGTCGCGTCGTAGTCCTTGTCGTCCTTCGCGAGATGACCGAGCAGCCGGGTCGCCTGGCCGACGCCGACCACCAGGACACCGGTCGCCATCGGGTCGAGGGTCCCGCCATGGCCGACCCGGCGCGTGCCGGCCAGCCGGCGAACCCGCGCGACGACATCGTGAGAGGTCCAGCCTCCCGGCTTGTCGACGACGACCAGACCGTCAGTCAACGGCTCGGTACGGGTTCGGGTCGCCGGCCGGCC
>DATJSI010000134.1 GCA_035504215.1 Mycobacteriales bacterium | reverse complement strand
TGGTCCTTGTCGTCGGCAGAGTGGGCCTGTCGCGACCGCTGCTCGAGTGGCTGGCCGGCGTACCCCACGTCGTCCTGTCGCCCGATGGCGGTCCATGGGATGTCACCCGCGCGGCGCAGGCGGTTGTCTACGCGCCGGCTGACGTGCTCGCGAAGGTCGACGTTCCTCCGGCGCCCGCCGAGTGGGCCCTCGCGTGGCACTCGGCCGCAGGTTCCGTGGCGGCCGCCGTCGACGCGGCACTCGACGAGACCGACCGGCTGAGCGAGCCGCGCGTCGCGCGTGACGTCGCACACCTGGTCCCCGACGGCACGGCACTGGTGGTCAGCTCATCGATGCCGATCCGCGATCTCGACGTGGTGATGCACCCGCGCGAGACCATCCAGGTGCTCGCCAACCGCGGCGTGAGCGGGATCGACGGGTTCGTGTCGACCGCCCAGGGGATCGCGATCGCGCGTGCCGGAGGACCCACCGTCGCGCTCTGTGGCGACCTCTCCCTGCTGCACGACAGCAACGGCCTGCTGCCCGGTCCGGACCGGCGCCCGGACGTCACCTACATCGTGATCAACAACGACGGCGGCGGCATCTTCTCGCTGTTGCCACAGCGCAGCGCGGTCGCGCCGGCCGACTTCGAGCGACTGTTCGGAACGCCGCACGGCCTGTCGTTGGAACGATTCGCCGCGGCGTACGACGTCGAACACCGTCTGGTCACCCACGCCGCTGGGCTCGCCGACCTGCTCAGCAACCCGAGCGGCCTACGCATCGTCGAGATCCGCACCGACCGCGGGGAGAACGCCGCCCTGCACGCCCGGCTGCGCGCGATCAATCCGCACCTCTGACGTCGCGTTGGAAGCCCACCCGGCGGGAACCCTTCATGACGTCCGGCCGTAAGGTCACGGAAGGAGCACGCTCCCTCGACCCGAAGGATCGATCGATGGCAGACGAGAACCCGCGCCAGAACGTCGAGTTCCCCAGCAACGGCGGGACCGCACACGGCTACCTCGCGCTTCCGCCGTCCGGCAGCGGTCCGGGGGTGATCGTGATCCAGGAGTGGTGGGGCCTCGACGACTACGTCGCCGGTGCCACCGACCGGCTGGCCGCCGAAGGCTTCGTGGCCCTCGCGCCGGACCTGTTCGGCGGCAAGGTCGCACACGACTCGGACGAGGCGGGCGCGATGATGTCGGCGCTTCCGGTCGACCAGGCGGCCCGCGACCTCGGTGGCGCGGTCGACTACCTGCTCGGGCTCGACGCGGTCACCGGAACCCAGGTCGGCGCGATCGGCTTCTGCATGGGCGGCGGGTTCGTGCTGCTGCTGGCCGCGCAGCAGGGTGAGAAGGTCGGAGCAGCCGTGCCCTTCTACGGCGTCGGTCCCGGCGTACCCGACCAGTTCAACGGCATCACCGCGGCCGTGCAGGGCCACTACGCGGAGAACGACGAGTTCTATCCGGCCGACGACGCGCGGGCGCAAGAAGCGCAGATCCGCAGCGAGTCCGGGACCGAGGTCGAGTTCTTCTTCTACCCGGCCGGCCACGCCTTCCACAACCAGTTCGACAAGCTCGGCACGTACGACGAAACCCAGGCCGGCATCGCCTGGCAGCGCGCCGTGGACTTCCTGCGCCGGCGCCTCGACTAACCGAGCGCGGACAACACCGCGTCGAACTTCACCGTCGTCTCGGCGACCTCCGCGGCCGGGTCGGAGTCGCCGATGATGCCGCCGCCCGCCCACAGCCGGGCCCGCGGGCCACTGATCTGCGCGCATCGCAGCGCGATCGCGAACTCGCCGTCGCCGTTGGCGTCGACCCACCCGATCGGCGCGGCGTAACGCTCGCGCGGTGCCGCCTCGAGCTCCCGGATCAGCTCCAACGCTGCCGGCCGCGGCGTGCCGCCGACGGCGGCGGTCGGATGCAGCAGCGCGGCGAGCGCCAGCGCCGAAGGTGCGGGCACCGGCAGCCAGGCGTCGACATGGGTGGCCAGATGACTGAGGTTGGCCAGCCGCAGCAGCTGCGGGCGCTCGTCGGTGACGACGTCGATTGCGACCTCGGCGAGCAGGTCGCGCACCGACTCGGCAGCGAACCGATGCTCCTCGGCGTCCTTCGTCGAGGCCAGGAACTCGCGCTCGAGCTCGGCATCCTCCTCGGGGGTGGCTCCGCGGCGTACGGTTCCGGCCAGCACGAGCGACTCGGCGTGCCGGCCGAGGCGGCGGATCAGCAGCTCGGGAGATGCGCCGACCAACCCGTCGCACAGGAACGTGAAGCAGGACGGGAAACGGCGGGCCAGCCGGGCCGCCACCGCCCGCCCGTCGAGGTCGGACTGGGCGGTCACCTCGATGGCCCGCGCGAGCACCACCTTCTCGAGCCGGCCGGTGCGCAGCGCGGTCACCGCCGTCGCGATCACCTCGTGCCACTCGGCCTCGCTCGGCAGCTCAGCAGAGACGGCGGTGGGCGGGTTGCTGGCGGCCGCGACCGGCCGGCGGCGCAGTGCAGGGACCTCGACCGCTCCGGGCGGTGTGACGAGGGTCAGCCAGCTGCGGCCCTCGCGGCGACCGAGGACCACCTTGGGCACCACGACAACCGATGCGTCGACACCGGGGGCGAAACCGAGCGAGACCAGGGCGACCGCGCCGCAGCCGGCGACACCGACGTCGTCGCGGGTCGTGATCGAGCCGAGCAGCTCCTGCACGTCCGCCGCCGAGTCGGTGGCGAGCCGAGCCGCCTCACCCCATCCGACGATCCCGTCACCACCGCGCAGAAACGCAAACGACTCCCCCGCCGGGAGCCAGGTCAGCAGCTCGCCCGGGTCGTCGACCTCGACCGTCCACGCGACCAGCGGGCCGGGCGCCGCAGCCGTGCTCGCCTGCGTCACCGTGGACTCGAGCCGTCGCCGAGCTGGGCGCGCAGCGCGGTGTCCTTGCTCCGCGCGGTCTCCTTCAGCTCGTCCTGGAAGCGCACCATCTGCTCGCGCAGCGCGTCGTTCGACGTTGCCAGGATGCGCACCGCGAGCAGCCCGGCGTTGCGCGCGCCCGCGATCGATACCGTCGCAACCGGTACGCCGGCCGGCATCTGCACGATCGACAGCAGCGAGTCCATTCCGTCGAGATGGGCCAACGGGACCGGGACGCCGATCACCGGGAGCGGCGTCGACGAGGCGAGCATCCCGGGCAGATGAGCCGCACCGCCGGCGCCCGCGATGATGACCTGAAGCCCGCGGCCGGCGGCGTTCGCGGCGTACTCCAGCATGTCCTGCGGTGTGCGATGAGCGGAGACGACCCGCACCTCGGTCTCGACACCGAAGTCGGCCAGCACGGCCGCGGCCGGTTGCATGGTCGCCCAGTCCGAGTCGCTGCCCATCACGATGCCGACCGACGCGTTGCCGCTCACTGGCCCTCCCCGCTCAGGATCGACGCCGCTCGGCGCGCGGCCGCCCGCGCATCGACCAGGTCGTCCCCCAACACGGTCACGTGGCCGATCTTGCGCCCCGGTCGAGCAGCTTTCCCGTAGAGGTGGATCGACGCGGTCGGCGCGGCCTCGAGCGCGGCCGGCAGGCTGGCCGCGAGGTCGGTCGACGGTCCGCCGAGCACGTTGACCATGACGGTCACCCTCGCCCGTGGCCGGACGTCACCGAGCGGCCAGTCCAGAATCGCGCGCAGATGCTGCTCGAACTGGTCCGTGGTCGACCCCTCGATCGACCAGTGGCCGGAGTTGTGCGGCCGCATCGCGAGCTCGTTGACGACCAGACCGTTCGGCGCTTCGAACAGCTCGACGGCGAGTACGCCGACCACGTCGAGCTCGACCGCGATCCGGGTGGCGATGCGTTCGGCTTCAGCCGCGAGCGAGGTGCTCAGGCGGGGCGCGGGGGCGACCACCTCGACACAGATCCCGTCCCGCTGCACGGTCTCGACCACCGGCCAGCACCGCACGCGGCCGGACGGCGTGCGCGCAACCTGGATGGCCAGCTCGTGGACGATTGACACCCGCTCTTCGACGATCAGGTCGACCTCGGGCAGCGAGTCGCCCTCGTCGACGAACCACACGCCGCGCCCGTCGTACCCGCCCTTGACCGCCTTCGCGACGTAGGGCCTCGGCAGCGCGGACGGGTCGTCGGACCAGACCGGGACGATGAGCCCGATCTCCTCGAGCCGCCGCCGCATCGCCCGCTTGTCCTGGGCGTAGTGCAGCGCATCGGCTCCCGGGTGAACGGGTACGCCGGAGCCGGCGAGCTCGCGAATCAGCTCGCCCGGCACGTGCTCGTGGTCGAAGGTCACGACGTCGCAGGCCTTGGCGAAGCGCTGCACGGCGTCCGGGTCATCAGCCGCGCCGATCTCGACGCCCGGGGTGACGAGCGCTGCGCCATCGGTCGGGGAGTCGGCGAGCACGCGCAGCGACAGGCCGAGCGAGATCGCCGCCTGGTGGGTCATCCGGGCCAGCTGCCCGGCGCCGACCATTCCCACGACCGGCAACCCGGTCACGCTGTCAGGCATCGGGCCGCCCTAGAGCCCCAGCTCGCGGGCGATCAACATGCGCTGGATCTCCGAGGTGCCTTCGCCGATCTCCAGCACCTTGGCGTCGCGCCAGTGCCGGGCGACGGGGAACTCGTTCATGAACCCGTAGCCGCCGAACACTTGGGTCGCGTCGCGCGCATTGTCGACGGCAATCGTCGAGGAGTAGAGCTTCGCGATCGCCGCCTCCCGCTTGAACGCCGCGCCGCTCAGCATCCGGTGCACCGCGTCGCGGTAGGCGCAGCGGGCCACGTGCGTGCGCGCCTCCATGTCGGCGATCCGGAAGGCCACCGACTGGTAGGTCCCGATCGGGGCGCCGAACGCCTGCCGTTCGTGGGCATAGCGCACCGACTCGTCCACGCAGCCCTGCGCGAGACCGACCGCGAGCGCGCTGATCGCGATCCGGCCCTCGTCGAGGGTCGAGAGGAACTGCGCGTAGCCGCGTCCACGCTCGCCGAGGACGCTGTCGTCCGGCACGCGGCAGTCGACAAAGGACAGCTCGCGGGTGTCGCTCGCGTGCCAGCCGACCTTGTCGTACTTCTTGGACGCGCTGAACCCCTCGTTGGGCAGCGGCACCATGATCGAGGTGAGCTCGGGCCGGCCGTCCGCCGTCTCACCCGTACGGCAGAGCGCGATCACCAGCTTGGTGATGTCGGTGCCGGAGTTGGTGATGAAGGCCTTGGTGCCGTTGATCACCCACTCTCCGCCGTCGAGCACGGCGCGCGTGCGCGGATTGCCGGCATCAGAGCCGCCGCCCGGCTCGGTCAGCCCGAACGCGGCGAGTGCCGCGCCGCTGCACAGCGACGGCAGCCAGCGCTGCTTCTGCTCGTCGTTGCCGAACCGGTACACGGGCATCGATCCGAGGCCGACGGCGGCCTCGAGGGTGATCGCAACACTCGAGTCGACGCGGGCAAGCTCCTCGATCGCGATGCACAGCGCGAGGAAGTCCCCGCCCATCCCGCCGTACTCCTCGGGGAACGGCAGGCCGAACAACCCCATCTCACCCATCTGACGAATCACGGGGTACGGGAACTCGCCGGTGCGGTCGGCCTCCGCCGCCTGCGGTGCGACTACCTCGCGGGCGAATGCCTCGACGCTCTTGCGCAGCGCCTCATGCTCGTCGTCGAGCCGATGGTCCACGCCGTCCATGCTCGCATGCCCCGTAGGGTTGAAGCATGGTCGCTTCGTGGGTCCGTCGCATGTACGAGACCTTCGAGCACCTCATTCACGAGATCGCCAAGTTCGGCGTGATCGGCGCGATCGCGTTCGCGCTGACGAGCGCGCTGTCGAACGCGTTCCACTTCGGCCTCAACATGGGACCGCTGACCAGCTTCGGGCTCGCAACGATCATCGCGGCGGTGTTGTCGTACTTCGCCAACCGGCACTGGACCTGGAAGGACAGGGACCAGACCGGAGTACGGCGCGAGCTGCCGCTGTTCCTGCTCCTGTCCGCGGTCGGGCTGGTGATCTCGGAGCTCCCGGTGGGGTTCAGTGAGTACGTCCTCGGCTACCACTCGCCGCTGGCCTACAACATCTCCTCGACGCTGATCGGCACGCTGCTCGGCACGGTCTGGCGGTTCTGGTCCTTCCGCCGCTGGGTGTTCCGCGAGACCTCCGACCCCGATCCGACGGACAGCGCCGCGCACGAAGCGCTGGTCTGAGGGTCAGACCGGGCGCACCGAGTGGCGGCGGTGCGAGAACTCGCGATCCTTCGACCGGTACACCGCGAACCGCTCGATCAGCTCTGCGCGCAGGTCCTCCGGCTCGACGATGGCATCGACCACGAGCTCGCCGGCCAGTCGCACGATGTTGATGTCCTCGTCGTACTCCTCGCGCTTCGACCGGACGAAATCTGCCCGCTCGGCCTCGTCGTCGATCGCCATGATGCGGTTGTAGTAGACCGCGTTGACGGCCGCCTCGGCGCCCATGACCGCGATCATCGCGGTCGGCAGCGCAAGCGTCGCGTCCGGTGAGAATCCCGGTCCGCACATCGCATAGAGACCGGCGCCGTAAGCCTTGCGGACGACCACGCAGATCTTCGGGACCGTCGCATCCGACACCGCGCTGATCATCTTCGCACCGTGCCGGATGATGCCGGCCCGCTCGACCGCAGTGCCCACCATGAAGCCCGGAACGTCGGCAAGGAACAGCAGCGGCAGGTTGAACGCGTCGCACAGGTCGATGAACCGCGTGCACTTGTCCGCGGAGTCGACGAACAGCACCCCGCCTTTGATCATCGGGTTGTTGGCGACGATGCCGACCGGCTGCCCGTCGAGCCGCGCGAACCCGACGACGACCTCCTTGGCCCACAACGCGTGGATCTCGAAGAAGGAGTCGGTGTCGACCAGCGCCTTGACGTAGCGGCGCATGTCGTAGGCCTGCCGCTCCTGCTCGGGGATCAGCGCGCGGAGGTCGCCCTTGCCCGGCGGCGCCGGCTCCGTCACCGGTGGTGCCTGGATCCAGCTCGACGGCAGGTAGGACAGGTAGCTGCGGACGGTCTCGATCGCGGTGGGCTCGTCGTCGACGAGGAAGTGGCCGAGGCCGGACACCGTGCAATGCATGCGCGCGCCGCCCATGTCCTCGAGCGTGGTGACCTCGCCCGTGACCATCTCGACCATGCGGGCCGAGCCGAGATACATCGAGGCGTTTCCGTCGACCATGACCACCACGTCGCAGAACGCGGGGATGTAGGCACCGCCGGCAGCACTCGGGCCGAACAGCGCACACACCTGCGGGATCGCACCGCTCGCCCGGACCTGGTTCTCGAAGATCTTCCCGGCGCCCCGGCGGCCGGGGAACATCTGGATCTGGTCGGTGATCCGTGCGCCGGCGGAGTCGACCAGCCACACCATCGGCATGCCGAGCCGGTAGGCCTGCTCGATGATCCGCACGATCTTCTCGACGGTGCGCGCTCCCCACGAGCCGGCCTTGACCGTCGAGTCGTTGGCCATGACCGCGACCGGGCGCCCATCGACCCGCGCGACGCCCGTGATGACGCCATCGGCGGGCAAATCCGGGGCGAGCGCGTTGGCGAACATCCCGTCCTCGACGAACGAGCCCTCGTCGACGAGGAGCCGGATCCGCTCACGCGCGAACAGCTTGCCCTTCTCGGCGTTCGCCTCGTGGTACTTCTGCGGGCCACCGGCCTCGATCCGGCTGCGCTGGTCGTGGAGGTCGCTCACGAAGCCGAAGGCTACGGCACCGGTCGTTGCATCCACAGCACGTCGACCCAGCGCCCGTGCTTGCGGCCGACCTCGTGCAACGTTCCGACCTCCTGAAACGCGAACCGCCGGTGCAGCGCCTCCGACGCCGGGTTCGGCTGCGCGATCGCGGCGTACGCGCGGTGCACCGGCTCCGATCGCAGCTCGGCGAACAGCTGCTGGTAGAGCAGCGAGCCGACGCCGTGGCCGGTGGCGTCCGGCGAGAGGTAGACGGTCACCTCGACCGACGGGTCGTACGCCGGCTTCGGCCGGAAGCGGCTGCTCGCCGCGTACCCGACGACCCGGTCCTCACGGGTCGCCACCAGCAACCGGTGCGACCCGGAGGCGGCGTAGTGACTGAACCAGGTCGCACGCTCGCCGGTGGTCATCGGCTCGACGTCGAAGGTCGAGACGGTCTCCCGCACGTAATGGTTGTAGATCGCATCGATCGCGGCCAGGTCGTCCGCCGTTGCCGGCCGGATGCCGATGTCGGCGGCGACCGGCAACCCGGTGCCGGCG
The DNA here is from genome assembly GCA_035504215.1 of Mycobacteriales bacterium. NCBI lineage: Bacteria > Bacillati > Actinomycetota > Actinomycetes > Mycobacteriales > Mycobacteriales bacterium. The sequence continues at coordinate 11,224 of DATJSI010000134.1, read as the reverse complement.
AGGTCCCTGCGCAGGGACGCCGCGTCGCGGTAGCGGAAGGCGGTCATGCCGAGTCGGCTTGCAGTGTCGACGTGCACCTGCGTGTCGTCGACGTAGACCGCGGTCGCGGGGTCCACGTCGTAGCGGTCGAGGAGCCGGCGGAAGATCTCCTCGTCGGGCTTGGCGATGCCCTCCTGACCCGACACGACGATGCCTTCGAACCACGCGAAGAACGGGAACCGGTCGCGCGCCGGCTCGAAGGTGTCGGCCGGCCAGTTGGTCAGGGCCACCAGCCGGATGCCGGCGCCACGAAGCTCGCGCACGATGTCGACGCAGGCCGGCATCGCGCCGGTGGTCATGTCCGGCCAGCGCGCGTAGTACGCCGCGATCAGATCGGCGTACTCCGGGAACTTCGCGGCCAGCTCGGCGATCGCCTCTTCAGCGGGCCGGCCCCGGTCCTGCGCGTCGTGCCAGGCGCGGGTGCACACCTCGCCGAGGAAGTGGTCCAGCTCGTCCGGGTCCTCGATCAAGCGCGCAAACAGCGTGCGCGGGTCCCAGTCGAGCAGGACGTTGCCAAGGTCGAAGACGACCGTCGTGGGTGCAGCGCTCACGCGGCGGTGGTCCTCGTCCGGGGTCCGGCGCGCAGCACCTGGCTGGGCAGCGTGTGCCCGATGATCCGCTCGGCGGTCGCAGCGGCGTCGATCATCGCCTCGAGGTCGATGCCGGTCGCGACCCCCATGTCCTCGACCATGTGCACGAGCTCCTCGGTCGCGATGTTGCCGCTCGCACCGGGCGCGTACGGGCATCCGCCGAGCCCGCCGACGCTCGCATCGAAGTCGGCAACCCCGAGCTCGAGCGCCGCCATCACGTTCGCCAGGCCGGTGCCTCGGGTGTTGTGGAAGTGCAGGTTCAGCGCGGCATCGGGATGGGCGGAGCGGAACTCGCCGACCAGGCGCGTGACGCGGCCCGGAGTGGCCATGCCCGTGGTGTCCCCGAACGACACACTGTCGGCCCCGGCACGGATCGCCCGGCTCGCCACGGTGACGACCCGCTCGACCGGGACCTCCCCCTCGTAAGGGCATCCCCAGGCGGTCGAGACGATCACCTGCACCGAGCTGCCCGCCTGGTGGGCGAGGTCGATCAGCCCCGCGATGTCGTCAAGCGACTCCTCAGTGGAACGGTTGACGTTCTTTCGGTTGTGAGTCTCGGAGGCCGACACGACCGCCTCGATCTCGCGGAAGCCGGCGTCGAGCGCACGCTGCGCGCCGCGCAGGTTCGGCACGAGCGCGGAGTAGCGCACGTCGTCGGCGCGCGCGATCGACGCCCAGACGTCGTCGGCGTCGGCCATCTGCGGGATGGCGCGCGGATGCACGAAGCTGACCGCCTCGATCCGGCGTACCCCGGTGTCGGACAGGGTGTCGACGAGCCGGACCTTCGCGTCCGTCGGCACGGGAGCCTCGTTCTGCAAGCCGTCGCGCGGGCCCACTTCGCGCACGCTGATCGCGGCGGGCAGGTCACTCACGCTTCTCACCCTACGGTGCGCGAAGCAGCCGTCCCACCGCGTCGGCGAAGCGCTGCTGGCCGGTCGAGGGATCGCCGAGCGCGACCTCCAACAGGTCCCCGCGGATGGTCGACGTCGGATCCGGGCCGCCGAGAGCGGCAGCGACGAACGCGTCGAGCCGGTCGAGATCCGGGCCGATGACGAACGCCGCGGCCGCGGACGGGAAGCGCGCGACGAAGCCGGCTGAGCCGAGGCCGCGGGTGTCGGGTACGGCGTACGGCCGGTCGTACGGCAGGAACTCGTTGATGACGCTCGACACGTCGCCGATCAGGCCGGACGCGCCGGCCAGCGTCGTGGCGAGCGGCTCGTCGGGCGGCACCTGGCCGACCAGCGCCACGATGCGCCGGTGCGCCGCCCGCAGCCGAGGGTCACGCCGGCCGGTGAGCGGGTGCGGGCGGTAGCGGACCCGGACATCGGAGCGATCGACCAGCCGCTCGATGATCTGCAGGCCGACCTGGCCGAGCGAGCTGTGATGCGGGTCGTCCCCCCAGCCTTCCCAGGTCGGCGCGTACACGATGGTCGGCTCCTTGGGCGGCCGCCGGCTGGCGCCTTCGACCTGGGGCCGGCCGACCTCCACGATGGCCCCGTCCGCGACGCCCACGCCCGCTTCCTCGTACCGGCGGCGGCCGAGCGCGCCGGCCACCCAGACCTCGTCGTACACGCGGGCGAACGGGTTGACGCTGTCCGGCTTGTCGCTGTCGCCATGACCGATGAAGGCGCTACGGGTCTCGGGCCGGCGCAGCATCGACAGGTTGTTGCCGCTGTGAGTCGGGAACAGCACCACCACTCGCGAGGGCAGCGGGATCGAGGCAATCGTCCCGTTGTACGGGCTGCACACAATGGGCAGCGTCGTATCGGTGAGCGCATCGAAGACCTCGTAGCTGCGCAGCACGATCGCCGCCGACCGCCCGAGTCGGCCGATCGGGTCGAGCCACATCCGAACCTGGTAGAGCTCTTCCGGCGTCGCGTCGAAGTAGAGCAACACCTCGGGCGCGAGGGTCTCGAGTGCGGTCGTCGCTGCCTCTGTCAGGCGCGCGCGCAGCTTGGCTCGCATGAGGGCGCTGAGATGGAGACCGAGAACGGTCACCGGGCTCGCCGCAACCGCAAATGCGACCGCGAGCCCGAACGCGGCCAGGCCGGTCGAGTGCGACTTCGACACCGCAAGGGCAAGGCCCAACGCGGCAATCGCGGCGGAGCCGGCGTCGGCGTCCGCCGAGTCGGTGAGCCAGGCGGGGGGCAGCTCCGGTACGGCGAAGTCGCCGAGGTCGAGGTTGCGGCTGACCAGTGGCAGCCGTCTCATCCGCGCGATGACCGACCGCAAAGCCTCTGCCGCCATGGACGTGGCGACGACGACGACGGCGAACGCCGTCGTACCGATGACGACCGCCGGCCTGAACTCCCGGCCGGCGAGCAGCACCACGGGAAACAGCCGCAAGGCGGTCCGCGCCGGCGGCCCCGCACCGGCCCACTGCACCGCGGCGGCCAGCGCGTTGGAGCGCCTGGACAGCATGAGCTCGACGACCACGCTGGCCGCGAGCGCGACGAACGTGCCCCACGTGCTGCGCACGGCCGCTGCGCCGATCGCGACCGCGATCGTCGCCGCGAACGAGGCGACAAGTGCGATCGCCAGCCGCCGTTCGTCGCGGTCGCGCAACGACACCGCCCGGGGCATCCGACTATCAAAGCGGAGATCGGGGCACGATGGCACGGTGACGCGGCGACGCGCCTACTTCGCCTTGATGGGCACGTGTGTCGGGCTGATCACGCTGTCCTGGACCGTCGTGCGGCTGTTTTCGATCACCGCGGCGATCGTGATGTCTGTCGTCGCGATGGTCATCCCGCCGTTTGCGGCCATCATCGGCAACCTCGGGCAGCCGGAGGACCGCGAGTAGGCCGCGCGCCAGACTGTGCGCCATGAGCCTTCGCGACGCCTGGGACGAGGCATCGGCGGAGTGGATCGAATGGGCCCGGCGACCTGACCATGACAGCTACTGGCGATTCCATCGCGAGGCGCTGCTCGGCCTCCTACCCGCTCCCGGCGTACTGACGGTCGACATCGGCTGTGGCGAGGGACGGGTCGCGCGCGACCTTTCGCTACTGGGACATCGGGTCGTCGCTCTCGACGGCTCCTACGCGATGGCACACGCCGCCGCGACGCATCCGGATGCACAAGGTCCGGTCGTCGTGGCCGACGCCGCGCGGCTCCCGTTACGGGACGGTTGCGCCGACCTCGCCGTTGCATTCATGTCGCTGCAGGACGTCGACGACTACCGCGGCGCGTTGGCCGAGGCGGGGCGGGTGTTGAGGGACGGCGGCGTCCTCGTACTGGCCATCGTTCACCCGGTCAACGAAGTCGGGCACTTCGAGGACTCGGACGACCCGGACTCACGCTTCGTCGTCGACGCCGACTGGTACGCCGCGCACCGATACTCCGACCGGTGTGCGCGCGACGGCTTGCAGATGACCTTTCACAGCGAGCATCGGCCGGTCAGCGACTATGTCGACGCGCTCGCGGATGCGGGCTTCCTGATCGAGCGGATCCGTGAGCCCACCGACCCCGATCCTTCGCGACCGTGGCACCGGATCCCGATGTTCCTGCACGTCCGCGCACTACGAAGCGGACCGGCAGATCCTGACGACAAGCGCGAGGCCTCCTGGCCCGAGCCGCTAGCGAAGCAACAAGGGCTCCGGCTCAGCTGTGGTTGGGTGGCCGGGTGAGCGATGACTGGACGGCGCCAGAGGTCGAGCGGACCGAGCCACACCGGATCTCGGATGAACGCGCCAGCCTCGAGCAGTGGCTTGACTACCACCGGGCAACGCTGCTGACGAAGTGCACCGGTCTCACGACCGAGGAGCTGAAGCGGCATGCCGTCCCGCCGTCGCAGCTCACCCTGCTGGGGCTGGTCAGGCACATGACGGAGGTCGAACGCTGGTGGTTCCGCATGCATGCCGCGCAGGAGGACCTCGCGTTTCCGTACGACCCCGACGGCGTCGGCCTGGACTTCACCCAGCTCGACACGGCAGATGCCGCCGTGAACATCGACGCCTTCATCGCGGAGTGCGAGCTGGCTCGCGCGGCCGTCGCAGACCTTTCGCTCGAGACAGTGGTGCCGAGCAGAGGAGACCATCCGGAGCGCGAGCGTGACATTCGGTGGATCTTCGTGCACATGATCGAGGAGTACGCGCGACACAACGGTCACGCGGATCTGCTTCGCGAAGCGATCGACGGTGCAACCGGGGACTGACTAGTCTCTGACCGCAGTGCGCAGGCGCCCCCGACCTTGCCGTTAGCGGTCCGCGTCTGCATAGCGAGCCAGCACGTCCACGCAACGCCGCCGATACGCCGCGTCAGCGGGATGGGTCCAGCCGAGCACCTCCAGCGCCCAGTCGATGGCGAACGCCGGGACCCAGCCGGCAGCGGCGGAGTCGGGATCGGCGACCCGTCCGTATCCGCGGCGGAGCAGCTCCGGGCCGTGCTGCAGTCGGTCGCCGACCGACACCTCCCAGCGACCGAGGTCGAACGCCGGCGACGCGGGGCCGGCGAACTCCCAGTCGATGACGCCGACGATCGTCCCGTCCTCGACCAGCAGGTGCTTGGGCATCCAGTCGCCATGGGCGAGCGCGACCGCCGGCGGCCGCTCGGTTGCCACCCGCGCACGGAGCAGGTCGGCAGCGCGCTCGACCGCCGCGGCCTTCGGCGTACCGAACTCTTCGCCGACGACTCGTACGACCCTGCTGACAAGGTGATCGTCGGGCGGTTGGAGCTCGTGGCGGATGCCGAGGCTCGCGGCGACGCCGTGCACCCGCGCGAGCAGCTCGCCCGCGTCCACCACCAACCGCTCGACGTCCGAAGGCGACAACTCGTCGGCGAGCTCGTCGAGCGGGCGGCCCGCCACGAAGCGCTGAATGGACAACGACAGCAGCTCGCCGCCGTGCTCCACGTGCTCGACGCCGAGGACCTCCGGCGTCGGCACGCCGGCAGCGGCGGCCTGCGCCATGACGTGCGCCTCGTCGGTGAACCAGGGAACGGGCCGGCGAGCGATGCGTACGACGACCCGGTCGCCGGTCGCCAGCCGCGCGCAGTAGGCCTCGTTGAGACCACCGGCCGTGAGCCGGACGATCCGGTCGACCCCGCATCCACAAACCGTGCGCACGACCGACTCGATCAGGCGTCCGGGCGCCGAACCGCGCACCGGGGCCGCGCGCTCGGCCGCTGCAGGTGTCGGCGAGCCGTCGGTCACGGGTCCAGGTTTGTCGCCCCGACCGGGTTCAGCAACCACCACGACAAAGCCCGCTCCAAGGTGACCGACTCCGGAGGCTGTGGATTGCCGTCGTGGTTGTCGAAGCGCTCCGTTATTATCGAACACGTGTTCGAGGTGATCGAGCCCGATTGCGCGGCCAGCGTCGCGGATCTGCTCGGCGCGACCCCGTCCGAGCTGCTCGACCAGCTCGAGGTGGAGCCGCCCGGGGTGTGGATGCTGTCCGTGCTGGATCACCTGCGCGAGGAGCAGCTCTGCGACCGTGAGCACGAGCGGGTGCTGGGCTGCTGGGAGCGGTCCCTGGCCTGGGCGAACCTGCGCCGGGCGGAGGCGGTGGTGCGGGCCGCGGAGTCCCAGGAGACGGTGTCCGGGCCGTTCGGCACCGATGATTTCGGTCCGGAGACGGTCGCGTTGATCACCGGGGCGACAGTGACCGCCGCGACCGGTGAGCTGCACACCGCGCGCCGTGTGCTCCGCGAGCTGCCCGGGACCCGCTCGGCGTTGGAACGCGGTGAGATCAGCTGGGCGATGGCCCGGGCGGTGGTCGAGGCGACCAGCGGGCTGACCGGCGGGCAGACCGAGCAGGTCGACCGGGCGATGGTCCGTTCCTGGCAGCTCGACCGGGAGGTGCGGGCGTGGCGACGCAAGCTTCGCCGGGAGGTGCTCAAGGTCACCTCCGCGACCGCGGACGCCGCCCGCCGCCGGGCGGTCACCGGCCGGCGGGTGGCGTTCTGGCCGTTGCCGGACGGGATGGCTGGGGTCTACGCCGAGATCCCGGCGCAGGACGCGATCACCGTGATCAACGGGCTGACCCGCCTCGCGCAGGACTACAAGCGCGCCGACCGTGAACAGGTCAGGACCGGCGCCCTGGGCGAGATACGGAGCATGGACCAGGCCCGGGCGGACGCCCTGGTCGACCTGTGCACCGGCGCGCTCACCGGCGAACCGGTCACCCCGGCCACGCGGGACCGGGTCGGGGTTCAGGTCACCGGCGGGATCAAGACCCTGCTCGGGTTGCGCGACGACCCGGGCGAGCTGACCGGGTACGGGCCGATCACCGCGCAGCACCTACGGGAGCTCGCCGCCGACGGCGACTGGCAACGCTTCCTCACCGCGGAAGACACCGGCGCGTTGATCGCGATCGGGCAAGCCGGCTACCGGCCGAACGCCGCCATCCGCCGGTTCCTCAAAGCCGTCCGGCCGCACTGCGACTTCCCCGGCTGCCCGATCCCGGCCGACCGATGCGACGCCGAACACACCATCCCGCACGACGACGGCGGACCCACCAACGAGCAGAACATGCGCCCCCGATGCCGGCGACACCACCGGTGCAAAACCCACGCCGACTGGACAGTCCACACCCTGCCCGACGGGTCCATCGCATGGACCACCCCCGCCGGCACCACCCGGATCATCCCCCCATACCGGCTCGCCGGAGACGACGACGAAGACGACGACGATCCAGGGGTCGGCCGGTAACCGCACGCAAGCGAGGGAGAACGCCGCAGGCGTCCACGCACGAACCACGAAAACGGGTTGAGCTGTGCGCCTGCAAGGCCGCACCGAGCGCCGCGTCTTAAGGCACGCAAGCGAGGGAGAACGCCGCAGGCGTCCATGCACGAACCACGAAAACGGGTTGAGCTGTGCGCCTGCCCGGCCGCACCGAGCGCCGCGTCTTAAGGCACGCAAGCGAGGGAGAACGCCGCAGGCGTGCAGCTCAGCCCGTTTTCACCGGAGGCGTTGGGCTTCGTTTTCAACCAATCGGTAGATGTCACGCTGGCACTCCTCGACGTGCGGGACGTCGCGAAGGATCACCTGACCGCGGTCGCCGGCCGACTCGATCGTCAGCGTTCCTGAACCGATGATGCGTTCGACCACCGTGCGCCCGAAGGACACGTCGTTGATGCGAGTGAGCGGAACGTCGCGGCCGGTGCGCGAGAACACTCCGTTGCGCATCAACACCCGACGGTTCGTCACGACGTACCGCGTCGTGACCCAGCGAAGCAACGGCCGGACACTCCACCAGATCAGGACGACGATGGCCGCGATGAGGATCAGGTCGCGCAACCAATGCCGCGCGCCGTTCGAGGGAAGCGCGAACCATCCGTACGACGCGAGGCCGACGACGATCGGCACGAGTGCGACTGGAACGACAACCCGTCGCCAGTGCGGGCGCAGGTTGCGAACTACCTGCTCGTCGTCGTCGAGGATGCTCTCGGGGAACGCCATCGATCAGCTCACTCTCCGCACGTGGGTGACGTCGCCCGCAAGGAAGGTGCGCTCCTCGCAGCCGTCGACCTGCACCACGAGCCCTCCGCCGTCCTCGATCCTGGTCGCGACCCCGCGCGCGACCGCACCCCCCGGCAGCTGCACCTCGACCGGACTGCCAATGGTCTCGCATCGACGTCGGTAGTCGGTGAGGATCGACCCCGGATCGCCGGCCGTGTCGAGCCAGTCACGGTAGCGATCCGCGAGCCGGCGCAGGACCTCCCGCACCACGATCTCCCGATCCGTCGCGGCCCCCTCGATCGCGAGGCTTGTCGCGGTATCGACCGGAAGCTCCTCGGGCCGGGTGGAGACGTTGATCCCGATGCCGACGACAACCGCGTCCGCTACCCGCTCGACCAGGATCCCCGCCACCTTGCGCCCGCCGATCAGCACATCGTTGGGCCATTTCAGCCCCGCCTCTACGTGGGCGACGGCGTCGAAGGCCGCCACGACCGACAACCCGGCCAGTAGCGGGATCAGCGGCCAGCGAACGCTCGCCACGTCCGGACGCAGCAGCGCAGACAGAGTCACGCCCGCGCGCGGCGGCGATGACCACTGGCGATCGAGCCGACCACGCCCGGTGCGCTGCTCCTCCGCGATCACAACCAGGCCTTCGGCCGCACCGGAGCGCGCCGCCTCGGCGACGTCGGCGTTCGTCGACCCGGTCGCCTCGACCACGCGGATCTCTCGCCAGACCGGTCCGGCGGTCAGGGCGTGGTTGAGCCGAACCGCCGACAGTGGTGGGCGGTCCAGGTCACTCCAGCGCGACGGCATCAGCCGTACGCTACGGCGTCATGAGCGCGCAACCCGACGAGACGCCCGCACCCCACACGACGGCCGGCCGGATCGCCGAGCTCGAGCAGCGCACCGAGGAGGCCGTGCACGCCGGCTCGCAGCGCGCGATCGACAAGCAGCACGCCAAAGGCAAGATGACCGCGCGCGAGCGGATCGACGCGTTGCTCGACGAGGGCTCGTTCGTCGAGCTGGATGCACTGGCCCGCCACCGCGCACACGACTTCGACATGCAGCTCACCCGCCCGTACGGCGACGGCGTCGTCACGGGCCACGGCACGATCGACGGCCGGCAGGTCTGCGTCTTCAGCCAGGACTTCACCGTCTTCGGCGGCTCGCTCGGCGAGGTGCTCGGCGAGAAAATCTGCAAGGTCATGGACCTCGCGATGAGGACCGGATGCCCGGTCATCGGGATCAACGACTCCGGCGGCGCGCGGATTCAGGAGGGCGTCGTCGCCCTCGGGCTGTATGCCGAGATCTTCTACCGCAACGTCATGGCAAGCGGCGTCGTGCCACAGGTGTCGCTCGTCATGGGCCCGTGCGCGGGCGGCGCGGTCTACTCCCCCGCGATCACCGACTTCACGATCATGGTCGACCAGACCTCGCACATGTTCATCACCGGTCCTGACGTCATCAAGACGGTCACCGGCGAGGACGTGACAATGGAAGACCTCGGGGGCGCACGCAGCCACAACACGAAGTCCGGCGTGGCCCACTTCATGTCCGCCGACGAGACCGAGGCACTCGAGCTCACCCGCGCACTCCTGTCATTCCTGCCGAGCAACAACATGGAGACGGCCCCGGCGTACGACGGTCAGAACCTTGACGAGCTCGAACCCGACGGGTTCCTCGACGGCTTCATTCCCGACTCGTCCAACCAGCCCTACGACATCACGACGGTCATCGAGCACGTGGTCGACGACGGTGAGTTCCTTCAGTCGCATGCGCTGTTCGCGCCCAACATCGTCTGCGGGTTCGCGCGAATCGACGGCCATGCACTGGGCATTGTCGCCAACCAACCCATGCACTTCGCGGGAACGCTCGACATCGACGCGTCCGAGAAGGCCGCGCGGTTCGTACGCACCTGTGACGCATTCAACCTGCCGGTGCTGACCTTCGTCGACGTACCCGGCTTCCTGCCCGGCACCGCCCAGGAGTGGAACGGCATCATCCGGCGCGGCGCGAAACTGCTCTACGCCTACGCCGAGGCGACCGTCCCGAAGGTGACCATCATCACGCGCAAGGCGTACGGCGGGGCGTACGACGTCATGGGATCCAAGCATCTGCGTGCCGACATCAACCTCGCCTGGCCGTCGGCCGAGATCGCCGTGATGGGCGCCCAGGGAGCGGTCAACATCCTGCATCGCCGCGATCTCGCGGATGTGGCGGACCCGGAAGCGAGACGGGCCGAGCTGATCGCCGACTACGAGGACCACTTCGCGAACCCCTACATCGCCGCTGAGCGCGGCTACATCGACGCGGTGATCAAGCCATCGGCGACCCGCGCCGAGGTGATCCAAGCGCTCCGGCTGTTGCGGACCAAGCGGGAGTCCTTGCCGCCCAAGAAGCACGGCAACATCCCGCTGTGAGCCAGCCATGACGGAGCTTCGGATCGTGCGCGGCGGTGTACCGGACGAGGCCGAGCTGGCCGCTCTTACGGCGGTCATCGCGGCCAAGGCACGGGCACGGCCGGCGCCGGAACACCGGTTGCGCACGCCGTTGTCGCCATGGGTCGCGAGTGGCCTGGTGAAGGGGACCCGCACGAAGGTGTGACGGAAACTGCGTGACCGCGGCTACTCGCGACCGGCCGCCACCCGCACCGGAGCCATCACGACCGCCGCTTCGTACGCCGCATCGACCGCGAGCCCGAAGCGGGTCATCGCGTCCGGCTCGGCCGGGCCGAGCAGGTAGCGCTTCAGATCGCGCCGCTCTTCCGCGAGCGGATCGCTCTCCCGGATCAGGTCGAGAATTGCGCCGATCCGCTCCGCAGCGGGATCGAGCAGGTAGGCCATCGCGACGCTCGGGAACTTCGCCCGGAAGGTCTCCTCGGCGAGCCCAGTGAGGTTGGCCACGATGTAAGGCTTCTCGGAAGAGATGAAGTCCGTGAGCACGCTGGAGATGTCGGCGATCAGGACGTCCGCGGCGTTGAAGCAGTCATAGAGGCTCGGCACCGGGCCGACGACGATCTCATGGCTCTCACCTGCTCGCGTGATGATCGAGCGAATCGCGGCGTCCGCAGCCGCCGCCGCCGCACTCACGGTTCCCGTGAAGGGGTGCGGCTTGTAGATCACGCGAACGTTCGGGAACCCGACCAGCAGCTCGACCAACGTCGGCCCGGTCCGCATCAGCGACGTGTGTGCGGGAT
>DATJSI010000133.1 GCA_035504215.1 Mycobacteriales bacterium | reverse complement strand
GACGCGGCGGAAGACAAGGAGCGTGCCCATGAGCGTACGACCGACAGCGGCGGCCGCCGGCAAGATTGACATCGGCGGCGATCTGACGGTGAACCGGCTCGGGTTCGGCGCGATGCGGATCACCGGGAAGGGAGTCTGGGGCCCGCCGCCGGACCGGGACCGCGCCAAGGAGGCGCTGCGCCGGGCGGTCGAGCTCGGCGTCACGTTCATCGACACCGCCGACTCCTACGGGCCCGACGTCAGCGAGGAGCTGATCGCCGAGACCCTGTACCCGTATCCCGACGACCTCGTCATCGCGACCAAGGGCGGCCAGATCCGGCCGGGGCCCGGCCGGTGGGTACCTGAGGGGCGTCCCGAGCACCTGCGCAGCGCCTGCGAGGGCAGCCTGCGCCGGCTGCGGGTCGACCGGATCGACCTGTACCAGTTCCACCGGCCCGACCCGAAGGTGCCGTTCGCGGAGTCGGTCGTGGCGCTGAAAGAGCTGAAGGACGAAGGCAAGATCCGGCACATCGGCCTGTCGAACGTCTCGGAAGAGCAGTTGCGCGAGGCCGAGCGGATCACGCCCGTGGTCTCGATCCAGAACCGCTACAACGTCACCGACCGGTCGTCGGACGGGATGGTCGACCTGTGCGAGCAGGAGGGAATGGTGTTCTTCCCGTGGGCGCCGATCAGCGAGGCGCAGGGCATTCCGCTTCGCACGGCGGCCGAAGCGCGCGGCGTGAGCCCGCGACAGGTGGCGATCGCCTGGCTGCTGGCCAGGTCGCCGCAGATTGTGCCCATTCCCGGCTCCGGGTCGGCGGACCACGTGGAGGAAAACATCGCGGCCGCGAGCCTCGAGCTGGACGGGGAGGAATTCAACGCGATCACCAACGCGCCGGACGCCTGACCAGGGCGGCGCGAGCCGCTGCGTGAGCCGCTGCCGAAAACGGGTCAAAAGGCGTGATCCATGGTAGGTACGGACGCGCTGGGGCAGATGGAAGCCATGGGACCCGAAACGTGGCCGGGACGGCCATACCCGCTGGGAGCGACGTACGACGGCATCGGCACGAACTTCGCGCTGTTCTCAGAGGTAGCGGACCGCATCGAGCTGTGCCTGTTCGACGACGGACCCGACCGCGGCGCCGAGCAGGCGAGCGGCACCGGCGGCAGTGCCGGGGCCGGCGAGCGGCGGATCGACATGACCGAGGTCGACGGTTACGTCTGGCATTGCTTCCTGCCCGGCGTCGGGCCCGGCCAGCGCTACGGCTACCGCGTGTACGGCCCCTACGACCCCGAGGACGGCCTGCGCTGCAATCCGACGAAACTGCTGCTCGACCCGTACGCCACCGCGATCGACGGCGAGGTCCGGTGGGACCCCGCCGTCTTCGGCTATCCGCTCGGCGGCGACGACCTGGACCGTTACGACGGGGACAGCGCGCCGTTCGTGCCGCGGTCGGTGGTCACGAACCCGTGGTTCGAGTGGGGGGACGACCGGCGGCTGCGCATCCCCTGGCACGAGACCGTGCTGTACGAGTGCCACGTCAAGGGGCTCACGATGCGCCATCCCGAGATCCCCGGGCACCTGCGCGGGACCTACGCGGGCATGGCGCACCCTGCCGTCATCGCGCACCTAAAGCGGCTGTGCGTCACGGCGGTCGAGCTGATGCCCGTCCATCACTTCGTGCACGACCACTACCTGATCGAGCGGGGCCTGCGGAACTACTGGGGATACAACTCGATCGGCTTCCTCGCCCCGCACACCGAATACTCGGCGTGGGGCGTCGAGCAGGTCGTCTCCGAGTTCAAGTACCTGGTGAAGACCATGCACGAGGCGGGGATCGAGGTGATCCTCGACGTCGTCTACAACCACACCGCGGAGGGCAACCACCTCGGCCCGACGCTGTCGTTCAAGGGCATCGACAACCCCGCGTACTACCGGCTGGCCGACGGCGGGCGCTACTACTTCGACACCACCGGCACAGGCAACACCCTGAACATGCGGCAGCCGCACGTGCTCCAGCTGATCATCGACTCGCTGCGGTACTGGGTGAGCGAGATGCACGTGGACGGGTTCCGCTTCGACCTCGCCGCCAGCCTGGCCCGCCAGTTCCACGACGTCGACCGGCTGTCGGCGTTTTTCGACCTGATCCAGGTCGACCCGGTGGTGAGTCAGGTCAAGCTCATCGCCGAGCCGTGGGACCTTGGCGAAGGCGGCTACCAGGTGGGCAACTTCCCGACCCTCTGGTCCGAATGGAACGGCCGCTACCGGGACCACGTCCGCGATTTCTGGCGCGGCGCCGACCAGGCCCTCGGCGACTTCGCCTACCGGCTGACCGGCAGCTCCGATCTGTACGGCCGCACCGGGCGCCGCCCGCACGCCAGCATCAACTTCGTCACCGCCCACGACGGGTTCACCCTCACCGACCTGGTCTCCTACGACCACAAGCACAACGAGGCGAACGGCGAGGACAACCGCGACGG
>DATJSI010000132.1 GCA_035504215.1 Mycobacteriales bacterium | reverse complement strand
GACCTGTTCCGTGCCGAGTCACACCATTACGGCGGCTGATGCCGCCGCCGGCACGGTTCGCAATACGGCGATCGCGACGGGCGACGTTCTCGGCACGGTGGCGATCAGCTCCGCGCGGGCCCACGCTTCGGTCGTGGTGGCGGCGACTCCGCGGCACCACCATGGCTCGCACGGCGGCTTGCCGTTCACCGGCTTCGGGCCGACCCGGCCCTTGGTGAGCGCCGGCGTGGCCATGGTCGCGGTCGGTCTGCTGCTGGTGGTTGCCGCCGGGGTGCGCCGGCCACGCTCGGACTGATCGTCCGATCCCGGCCGTCCGTCACCGCATGCGGGAGGCGTCCGGCGCGGGACCGACCCAGCCCTGAAGGAACGGCCGCCCGTCCTTCTCCGGGGCGAATGGGATCCCCGAGGCCATCGCGCGCCACACGATGGCGGCCGCCTGACCTAGCCGGTTGATGCCCAGCATCAGCAGGATGGTGTCCGAGCTGGCCGCGACATGGGCGTGCAGCCCGGTCGCGACCACGGTCATGCCGATCCGCACGGTGACCAGCAGCACCCACAGCCCGATTCCCCATGTGGGCATCTGGCCCCAGAGCGCACCGTCCCGGCTCTCCAGCCTGATCGCCCGCCCTTGAGCGATCCCGATGGTGGCCACGAGCACGCCGCCCGCGACCAGGCAGGCGATGTCGATCGGTCGGACGGTGGGATGGCTGCTGCTGAGGTCGATCACACCGATCACCATCAGGACGATCGGCAGCACCACGACGCGCCGGCCACGCAATGGCTCGCCGCGGAACTGGCGGGCGATCACGAATCCCACGACGGCGACGACTGCAACGATTCGGACGAGCTCCGACACGATGGGTCCCTTCATTCGCGGTGTCGGAACCGACGCTAGGAAAGCTCGGGCGCGATCGCATCGACCCGTGGGTGGAGACCGGTTGGAGATCGGCGTACGACGGGCCTACAACCGTTCGAGGGTGTCAGGCGTGGGCTGGCTTGGTCACCGGCTGGACAGCGCTGAGCGTCGTCGTACGGAGTGGGACAGCTCTCGGCTGAACGACGGCCAGAACGGCAGCCCGGCGATGCCCAAGCCGCCGGCCGCGAAGATGCCGACCGCGAGGTCGACGCTGAGCCGGCCAGGAGCGCTCCAGTAAACGTCCTCGAGGTCGAGCAGCAGCGCGGCCTCGTCGATGATCAGTCCGGTCGCCACACCGAAGGCGACCGCGGTGCCGGGTCGCTCGACGCGGCGGACGCCCCGGATCGCCAGCGCGCCGATGCCCATCAGCATCGCGATCCCGATGTTGTAGTGGTGGAAGTGCCGGCCGCGGATCGACATCCCGCCGGTCTTCGGCCCGTGCCCGTCGCGGATCCAATGCGTGATGATGCGGGCCACGCCGAACGTCGCGCCGAAGGAAGCCCATGCGAGTACGGCGGACTGATGCCCACCGTCGAGCTCCTCGTGGAACGCCCGGCGGATCCGTCGATGAAGCCGGTCGTCGAAGGAGAACCGGCCGTCATGCGGTTGCGACATCCTGCGACCCTAAGGCCACGGCAAGGGCGCGTTGCGCTTGTGCACATTTCCTTCGGCCTTCCGAGCCGTTCACGCGACGTTCACGGTCTGGCCGGTCCGAATCATGCGCCGGCCGGGAATGGGGTCTCTAGCAGCTCGGTGAAAGGGGACCCCGTGACCGACGCAGTGGCTGCCGCAGCCCGCCCGGACGAGAACGTCTCGATCGACCGCGACTTCCTCGCTCAGCTCGACCGAGCGGAGACGAACCGCGAGCATTGGCGAATCCTGCTGACGTCCGGTATGGGCTTCTTCACCGACGCGTATGACCTGTTCGTCATCGGGGTCGTGGTGTCGATCTTGAAGAACGAGTGGGCGATCGCGAGCTGGCAGAAGTCGCT
Organism: Mycobacteriales bacterium; assembly: GCA_035504215.1. NCBI lineage: Bacteria > Bacillati > Actinomycetota > Actinomycetes > Mycobacteriales > Mycobacteriales bacterium. The sequence goes on along the minus strand of DATJSI010000132.1, from coordinate 7,231 downwards.
GGTCTCCTCGCTGGCGCTTCTGACTTCGGCCATCGGCGCGGTGGTGTTCGGCATTGTTGCCGACCGGCTGGGGCGCAAGCGGATCTACGGCTACGAGGTGCTCGTCCTCGCCATCGGGGCGGTGGCCTCGGCGTTCTCGCCGAACATCTACTGGTTGCTCGGTTTCCGAGCCGTCCTCGGGTTCGGGATCGGCGGCGACTATCCGGTCAGCGCAACCATCATGAGTGAGTACGCCGCGAAGGCCAATCGCGGCAAGATGGTCTCGTTGGTGTTCGCAATGCAGGGCGCCGGTCTCGTGGTCGGCCCGCTCGCTGCTATCGCGTTGCTGTCCACCGGGATGTCGCACGACACGGTGTGGCGTGTCCTGCTGGGGTTAGGCGCGGTCCCTGCGCTGTCGGTGTTCTGGCTGCGTCGCCGGATCAAGGAGACTCCCCGGTTCCTGCTGGCGCAGATGGAGGCGAAGGAGGCCGAACAGCAGGCGCGCGAGACCGGTCGGCTGACCGGGCTGCGCGGCGCCTTCGCCGATCGCCGACTGGTCCGCTGGTTGATCGGTGCGAGTCTGGCCTGGCTGTTCTTCGACTTCGTCTACTACGGCAACACGATCGCGAGTCCGCTGATCGTGAAGCTGGTCGCCCCGAACGCGAGCCTGACCGAGCAGACGGCCTACACGTTGGCGATCTTCGCGGTGGCCGCGGTGCCGGGATACTTCGTCGCGGCATGGACGATCGACCGCCTCGGGCGCAAGTTCGTGCAGCTCATGGGCTTCTCGGTCATGACGCTCGCCTTCCTGCTGCTCTGGCTGGTTCCCGGTGCGACGACGTCGGTGCTGCCGTTCCTGCTCTTGTTCGGAGCGACGTACTTCTTCGCCGAGTTCGGGCCGAACACGACGACGTTCGTCTACCCGGCCGAGATCTTCCCCGTGCGGGTTCGAACGACCTCCCACGGGATCGCTGCCGCGTCGGGCAAACTGGGGGCCTTTGTCGGTACGTACGCGCTCACGTCGCTGGTCGACGGGATCGGTCTCGGCCGATCCAGCGCGATCGTCGCCGGGGTGTCCCTTCTCGGGCTGCTTGCGACGACTCTGCTGCCGGAACCCAGAGGCAGGAGCCTGGAAGAGCTCACCGAGGAGCCGGATGCGGCTGTCGCCTATCCCGCCAGCGCTGTGACCCTCGGCGTCGCCGAAAGCCGCGGCACCCGGGTCGGGGCCCCCGAACGCGGCCGCCGGGCCTGACCGCGAGCGCTTGCCCCGACGCCGCCGCTCGATGTGTGCACGGTTACGTACCGCGGGCGGTAACTACCCGTGCACAAACCGAGCAAGTGGGGTCCTTCAGTTCCCACAATACGAACCGCGACTTGCTCGTCGAGGGGCCAGTCTTAGCCGTGCGGGCGCTGCGGTCCCGGTCACGTGGTAGCCCGGCGCCGCCGTGCGCAGATCCGTATCGTCGGGTTCGCCGGTCAGACGGCCGCACGCCGGAGATTTGCGCGCGCTGCGGCTAGCGCGATGCGGAGCTGTCCGGGGTCGCGGCGGACCTGGGTGAGCAGCAGGCCGCCCTGCAGGCTGGCCATGGTGGCGGTGGCGAGCTCGGCTGGGTCGGCGTCGGCTCGCAGCTTGCAGCGGGCCTTCATTCGGGTGAGGCCGTCGCGGAGGTGAGTCTCCCAGCGTTCGAGGCCGGCGGCGATGGCCGTCCGCGCTTGCGGGTCGTGTTCGGCGAGTTGGCCGGCGAGGGAGCCGATCGGACAGCCGCCGCGCGCTTGGCGTTTCTCCTGGAGGGCAACCAGTGCGGCGAACCAGCGGTCGATTCCGGCCCAGGAGTCGAGCCGGTCGAGGAGGTCGCCCTGGACGTCCAGCACGGCGTCGCTGGTGACGTCGATGACGGCCCGCACAAGCTCGTCGCGGTCGTCGAAGTAGTGGTAGAGCTGGCTTCGGCTCGCGCCTGCCTTGGCTCTGACGTCGTCGAGAGTCATTCCGGCGGCGCCCTTTTCGGCGACGAGTTCGGCCGCCGCGCGCAGGATGCGCTCGCGGGTCGCGCGGCCCTTCACGGTGGCAGGCGGTTGGGGCATAGCGATCAGCCTAAACGATTCTGGACTTGACAGTCCAGTCCTGGTGTGGTTCGGTAGCCGAGGATATTTTGGACCGTTTAGTCCACTACTAAGGAGCGGTGCTGTGAATCAACTAGACGGTAAGAGCGCACTTGTCACGGGTGGGACGTCGGGGATCGGGCGCGCCACCGCGGAGGCGCTCGCACGTGAAGGTGCTCATGTGGTGATTACCGGCCGGAACGAGACGCGCGGCACTGACGTGGTCGCCGCGATCCAGACGTCCGGCGGGAGCGCCGAGTTCGTCCGCGCCGACCTCGCGTCGGCCGATGAGGTGCGCGCGCTCGCCGAGCGTGCCGCCGACGTCGACATCGTGGTCAACAACGCCGGCGTGTTTCCCGGCGGCGCGACGCATGAGCTTCCCGAGCCGGTCTTCGACGAGGCCTTCGCGGTCAACGTCAAGGCGCCATTCCTGCTGACCGCGGCGATCGCGCCGCGGATGGCGGCCCGCGGCCACGGCGCCATCATCAACGTCACCACCATGGTGGCCGAGTTCGGTATGGCCGGCCTGTCGGTCTACGGCGCCTCCAAAGCGGCAACGGCGTTGTTGACGAAGGCATGGGCCGCCGAATACGGCCCGCAGGGAGTCCGTGTCAACGCCGTCTCGCCCGGCCCCACTCGCACGCCCGGGACTGACGCCATGGGCGACGGATTCGACGCGATCGTCTCGACGATTCCGCTCGGCCGGGCCGCCGACCCGCAGGAAATCGCGGAAGCGATCGTGTTCCTCGCCTCCGACCGGGCCAGCTACCTGAACGGGGCGGTCATCCCGGTCGACGGCGGTCGCGTCGCCGTATGACCACGACGGGAGCGAAAGGACAGCTCGCCGTGCGCGACTACCCCGAGAACATCGCCACCGTCGGTCACATCGAGCCGGTGCCGCGCCGGATCCGCGCCGTCCTGGGCGGCGTTACCGTCTTCGACACGACCCGGGCGCTGTACGTCTGGGACTCGCCGAAGTACCCCCAGTACTACATCCCCGTCGATGACATCGATTCCGAGCTGATCGTCGACGAGAACCGACCGGAACGTCTACGAAAGGGACGGGCCAGGCGGTACGGCCTTCGCGTCGGTGAGATCACCAAGCCTGGCGTTGGACATCTGTTCGCGGGCGAGGAGGTCGACGCGCTCGCCGGGATGGTGCGTTTCGATTGGGCCGCGTTCGACGCCTGGTACGAAGAGGACGAGCAGGTCTTCGTCCACCCCCGCGACCCATACACACGTCGACGCGATCCGCTCGACCCGACACGCTCGGATCGAGCTCGACGGCGTCGCCCTCGCCGAGTCCTCCTCGCCCGTGATGGTGTTCGAGACCGGCCTTCCGACCCGCTACTACCTCAACCGCACCGACGTGCACTTCGAACAACTACAGCCCACGCAATCGGTCACGAGCTGCCCCTACAAAGGCCGGACAACCGGCTACTGGTCGCTCGCTCACGCCGCCGACACGGACGATCTCGCCTGGACCTACGACTTTCCCACCGCAGCGCTGCTTCCGATCGCCGGCCTGATTGCCTTCTACAACGAGAAGGTCGAGATCTTCCTCGACGGCAAGCTGCTCGAGCTCCCGCGTACGCACTTCTCCAGTTCGCCGAAGGGAGCCGAATGACGACGCCGATCGCGGATCAGGTTCGACGGATGCGAGAGCACACAGACGGCGAGAACGCCTTCAGCCGTGAACAAGGCGCCCTCGCGGCGGCGATCGTGCCGAGCGGCCGATTCCCACTCGGCGCGCCCGTCCCCGACGCGAAGTTGCTGGACGCACACGGCGCTGCGACCACCCTGTACGACGAGGTCGCCGACCGGCCCGCAGTCATCGTCCTCTACCGCGGCGCCTGGTGCCCATATTGCAACCTCACCTTGCGGACCTACCAGCAACAGCTCTTCCCACGCCTTCGCAGCCGCGGTGCCGTGCTGATCGCCGTCAGCCCGCAGAAGCCCGACGGCTCGCTGTCGATGGTGGAGAAGAACTCCCTCGAGTTCCCGGTCCTCTCCGACCCCGGCAACTCAATCGCTCGGACCCTCGGCGTGCTCACCGCGCCGTCCGCCGAGGCGCTGTCAGTCCAGTTCGAGCACGGCCTCGACCTGACCGCCACCAACGCCGACGGCACCGTCGGGCTGCCGATGCCGACCACAGCCGTTCTCGACGCGGAGGGCCGGCTGCGCTGGCTCGACGTCCACCCGGACTACACAACCCGCTCCGAGCCGGACGCGATCCTCGACGCGCTCGACCACGCCCGCTCCGCCCGAGCGGCGACATCCACCCAACAACCACGATGAAAGGACCACAAACGATGAGCGTGCAACTTGGCATTCTCGCGCTGTTGGAGTCCAAGCCCGGCAAGGGCGATGAGCTGGCCGCCTTCCTGGAAGCAGGCCGCGAGCTCGCAGTCGCTGAACGGGGCACAGTCACCTGGTACGCGTTCAAAATCAGTGACAGCAGCTACGGCATCTTCGACACATTCGAGACAGACGGGGGCCGCGACGCACACCTAAACGGCCCAATCCCCGAGGCTCTCGGCAAGGTCGGCCCCGATCTACTGGCCAGCGATCCAGACATCCGCACCGTCGACATCGTTGCCGTGAAATAGCCGCTGACGCCGGCGACAGCGCCGCATCCGCGGCCTCCAGATTGCCCGGCGGATGATGAGCAGCTATCAAAACAGCACCAGCCTCGACGACAGCTTGATTTAGCGCATGCGTTTCACGCCCGACTGGGGCGCGCACTGGTACCGGCCAGTGTCGTGATCACTCTCCCCTGGTCGCTCAAGCAACGAGGCGTTCGCGTCAGCTGTCGAAACGGCGCGTGAGGCCGATTAGAGGATCCGGCCTACGTACGCGCCGACGGTGGCCGACGGCGCGTCGCCGCAGCCAGCAGAGGCGGACTGCCGTCCCGCTTGATGACGCTCGGCGGTTCGCACACGTACACCTATGGGGTGAGTGACGGGACTTGAACCCGCGACACCCGGGACCACAACCCGGTGCTCTACCAGCTGAGCTACACCCACCATCGCGGTTCGCCGTACGGCGTGGACCGCCTTCGGGAGTCTAGCCGCGAGTCAGCCGCTCGTGTCGGGCTCGGGAGCGGCGCCGGTGAGTTCCGTGGCCGCCGCCCGGGCGGCATCGGTGTCCGGGCCCGGTGGCGGTACCAGGACCGTCGCCCGGTAGTAGCGCAGCTCGTTGATGCTCTCGAGGATGTCGGCCAGCGCCCGGTGGCCGCCGCTTTTTGCCGGCGCGTTGTAGTACGCCCGCGGGTACCAGCGACGGGACAGTTCCTTGATCGTCGAGACATCGATCATCCGGTAGTGCAGGTGGTCGTCGAGCCGCGGCATGTAGCGCGCCAGGAACGAGCGGTCGGTCGCGATCGTGTTGCCGCACAACGGAGCCTTGCGGCGTTCCGGCACGTGCCGCTTGACGTAGTCGAGGACCTGATCCTCTGCCTGCTCGAGCGTCGTCGTCGCGGTCGCGAGAGCGTCGAGCAGGCCGGACGACGTGTGCATCTCGCGAACGACGTCGTCCATCGTCTCGAGCTGGGCAGCGTCGGTGGCGATGACGATGTCGATGCCCTCGTCGAGCGGGTTCAACTCGGCATCGGTGACCACGACGGCGATCTCGACCAGTGCGTCGACGGCGGGATCAAGGCCGGTCATCTCGCAGTCGATCCACACCAGAGCATCAGGTGGCACCGCGACACTCTCCCACGCCATACCCTGATCACGCGGTAAGCGCCCGTAGCTCAGTGGACAGAGCAGGTGCCTTCTAAGCACTTGGTCGCAGGTTCGACTCCTGCCGGGCGCACAGCCGGATGCACTGCGTGCGCATGCACACGCGCCGATTGTGGCGTAGGCACCGCCACCGCCGCGGGGCGTCGCCACAGAACCGCCGCGGACACCACGGCACTACCGACGAAGAACGCGATGATCAGTGCGATTCCGTGCCGGTACGTCGTGATCGCGTCGCCGGAGTGCGCACCGGACAGGATCGCGATCAGACCGGCCACACCGAGCACGGATCCGATCTGGCGGGCCATATTGAGCACCCCGCTGCCGGTCCCGAACCACGCCGGTTGCACGGCTGAGGTGCCGGCGCCGAGCAGCGACGGGATGGTCAGCCCGACGCCCATGCCGCCGACCAGTTGGGCCGGTAGCAGGTGGGTGGCGTAGGCGGGTGTTGCCTGTACGGCGAGCAGCCAGTACGCCTGCGAGGCGGCGTTCACGAGCGCCCCGATCACGGCGACCCGTCCCGGCCCGCCGATCCGTGCACCGAGGCGAGGGGCGACCAGCCGCGCGAACGGCAGCACGCAGAGCGGGCCCGGGGCGATCGCGAGCCCGGCCTTCACCGCGGAGTAGTGCCACTCGCCGGTCAGGAACTCGACCGCGTTCAGCACGAAGGCGCCGAAGCCGGCGTAGTAGAGCACCGAGGCACCGAACGCGCCGCTGAAGGTGCGCAGCCGCAGCAGCGGAAGCTCGATGATCGGCGCCGGATGTCCGGCCGAGTGGCGAACCACCGCGACCAGGCCGACGACCGCGACCAACAGCAGGCCGATCACGCGCGCCGAGCCCCAGCCCCAGTCCGGGGCCTTCACGAGGGACAGCGCAACCAGCCCGACCGACGCCGCGAGCAGCACCGCCCCCACGAGGTCGGGACGCGGGTGTGCGTCCGGGTCGCGGCTCTCGGGGATCGAGCGACGTACCAGCGCAAGCGCGAGCAGGCCGACCGGCACGTTGACCCAGAACACGAGCCGCCAGTTCTCCTGCACGAGCAACCCGCCGATGACGGGTCCGAGGCCCGCGCCGAGTGCGCCCACCGCCGACCAGGTGCCGATCGCACGGGCCCGATCGGCCGGTGGGACGACCGCAAGCAGCAAGGACAACGAGGTCGGCACCATCAGACCGGCGCCGACGGCTTGCACGACCCGGGCCGCGATCAGCAGACCGACGCCCGGTGCGACCCCGCAGAGCGCTGACCCGACCGTGAACGCGAGCAGCCCGGCGCCGAACACCTGCCGACGGCCGACCCGGTCCGCCCAGCGTCCGGCGGGCACGAGTACGGCGGCAAACACGATGGTGTAGGCGTTGAGCACCCAGGACAGCGCGCCGAGGCTGGTGCCGCCGTAGTCGTGACCGATGTACGG
>DATJSI010000131.1 GCA_035504215.1 Mycobacteriales bacterium | reverse complement strand
TGTGTGAGAAGCCCCTCACGCCGAAGGCCGCTGAGACATCGGCGCTGTTGGATCTGGCGAGCGAACGCGGAAGGGTGTTGGCCGAGGCCTTCATGTACCGGCACCACCCCAAGACGCGGGAGCTGGGTGCGCTCGTCGCATCGGGAGAGCTCGGGGAGATCCACACGATCCGCGCGTCCTTCAACTTCTGGACCGACGATCCTGCCAACGATGTCCGCTACAGCGAGGCGCTGGCCGGAGGGGCCTTGCTTGACGTCGGGAGCTACTGCGTCAGCTTGGCCAATTATCTGCTCGACGACGAGCCCGAGGAGGTCGCAGGACTCGAGGTGCTGGCGTCCTCCGGCGTGGAAGAGCGGTTTCTCGGATGGATGTCGTACCGGTCGAGGTGCGTCGCGACGTTCGATTGCTCGATGCGATCGCCGTTGTCGGTCGGTGCCTCCGTCCTCGGGTCGGCCGGGGAGGCCTACGTGGCGATGCCCTGGTATGCCCATCGGGCGCCGCACACCATCGAAGTTCGCTATCCCGATGGGTCCTCGCGTTCGATCGAAGCGGTGGGTGCCGACGCGTACTACCTGGAGACCGAGGACTTCGCGGCATCGGTCGCCGGCCTGAAATCGCCCGAGGTGCCTCCGGCCGAGACCGTGCGGACCTTGCGCACGATCGAGCGGCTGCGGTCCAGCGCCGCCATCTCGATCTCCCCGGCCGGCTAACCGGCAGCGTCGTGGAGCGGGTCGGTGCTCAGAGTGCGGGCGTCAGCTCCCGAAAACCGGCGCCGAGAGCCCGCAAGCCGGCGTCGAGGTAGACGGTGAGGTCGCTGTCGGCTTTGGTCAGCCAGGTGTCAAAGGCGGCGCGGCAGGTCGCGAGCGTGCTGCGGCCGATCGCCAACGGAAACAAGGAGTCGGCGGGCAAACCGGTCCGGCCCGCGGCGAACTCGCTGACCGCGCGCTCCCAGGCGTCGTAGTGCGGAGCCGCACTCGCTTGCAGGGCGGGCACACTGCCGATGAGGTTCATGCGGCTTCGCAACTCCGCGACGTCCGCGGCGCGGTAGCGGTTGACGCTCACCACCACGTGCCGGATCGCGGTCATCATGTCGAGGTCTTGGGTCACGGCACTGAAGGCGGCACGCAGCGCCTGAACCTCGCTGTCGAACTGGTGCCACAGCACCGCTGCCTTCGAGTCGAAGTAGCGGAAGAAGGTACGCCGGCTCACCCCGGCAGCCGACGCGATGTCCTCGACCGTCGTCGCGTCGAATCCGCGCTGGCTGAACAACCGAAGGGCGATGACCTCGAGGTCGCGCGGGCTGGTGCCGGGTGGGCGCCCTCGCCGCGTGGCGAGGGTCGGCTCGGACTGGTCCATGTCGACACCCCCATCGAGCGACCGGCTCGGGGTTGATTCTGGCACTGGATGACGATAATGTGCGCGGAATTCGTCACAGCGTGCCGAAACGCAGCCCACGAACCTGGAGGCCACCGTGAGCCAGACAGTCAACCCGCCGCTTGCGGAACCGGCCGCCGAGCCGATCGACGAGGCGCCGGAGGTCGTGATCGAAGACCTGCTCGTCGAGGACGTCTCGATCGATGGAATGTGCGGTGTCTATTAGCCCGGTCACCCGGCCGAACACGACACCGTTCGACCTCGATAGGTCGTGGCGCCTGCATCCGAGCGTCGCCGTTCGTCCCGAGAGCTTTGGCGCGCTGCTGTATCACTTCGGAACCCGGCGGCTGTCGTTTCTCAAGAGTCCGAAGCTGCTCGATGTCGTGCAATCGCTGGAGGGGGCGTCGACCGCAAGAGCGGCCTGCGCCATCGCGGGGGTTGCACCGGCGGACCTGCCCAGTTACCAGCGAGCACTCGCGACCCTGGCCGCCTCAGACATGATCCTTGCGGAGTCGTGAGCATGACGATCTCGGCTGACCCGGTACCACGTACCTTGCCGCTGACCGACCGGTTTGCGGCCGGTCTCGATGCACCGATCTGCCTCACCTGGGAACTGACGTACGCCTGCAATCTGTCATGCATTCATTGCCTGTCGAGCTCCGGTCGGCGCGATCCGAACGAGCTCAGCACCGCGGAGTGCTGCGCGATCATCGACGAGCTCGAGGCGATGCAGGTCTTCTACATCAACATCGGCGGCGGTGAACCCACCACCCGGCCTGACTTCTGGCAACTCGTCGACTATGCGACGGCGCATCACGTCGGAGTGAAGTTCTCGACCAATGGCCGGAGGATCACACCAACGGTGGCGCAGCGGATTGCCGCCAGCGACTACGTCGACGTCCAGATCTCCCTCGACGGAGCGACCGCGGACATCAATGATCACGTCCGAGGTAAGGGGTCATTCGCGGTCGCCACCCAGGCGATGGAGCACCTTCAGCACGCGGGGGCGAGCGGCTTCAAGCTATCGGTGGTCGTGACCCGACACAACGTCGGGCAGCTTGACGAGTTCGAGGCGCTTGCTGACCGCTACGGTGCCCAGCTCCGACTGACTCGCCTGCGGCCGTCCGGTCGTGGGGTCGAGGTCTGGGATGAGCTCCACCCCACTGCGTCCCAGCAACGGGAGCTCTATGACTGGCTGTTGCTGCATGCCGACCGCGTCCTCACCGGGGACTCGTTCTTCCACCTCGCCGGGTACGGCGAAGCCCTGCCGGGTCTCAACCTGTGCGGCGCCGGGCGCGTGGTGTGTCTGATCGATCCGGTCGGCGACGTCTATGCGTGCCCGTTTGCGATTCACGACACATTTCGAGCGGGCAGTGTTCGGGGCACCGGAGGATTCCGGCAGGTCTGGCGGGACTCGCCGCTTTTCGCCAAGCTTCGCGCTCCCCAGAGTGGCGGCGCCTGTCGCGCGTGCTCCGCCTACGACTCCTGTCGTGGTGGGTGTATGGCGGCGAAGTACTTCACGGGTCTGCCGCTTGACGGGCCGGACCCCGAGTGCGTCCGCGGACACGGCGAACAAGCGCTGGCGTCCGTGCCGAGCGAGTCGGTGCCGCGGCCCTCGCTTGACCACTCTCATCGCGGCCGAGCAGCGGCCGGCCCGGTGCCGATCACGATCGGGCGTTCGCCGTCGGCCCGCGGCTTCCCGGAGCGACCCTGCGCCGAAGGCCCGCTGACTAGGGCCTGGCTCAGCGGCATCGAATCGAGCTAGCCCATGATCGCCGATCGGTCGAGCGTCTCCCTGGCGGATCTTGCCTGGCCGGTGGTCGGTGAACGCTGCGCCCGCGGGGCCGTCCTCGCCGTGCCGGTCGGCTCGACCGAACAGCACGGCCCGCAGCTGCCGTTGTCGACCGACACCGACATCGCGGGTGCCCTGTGCGAACGCCTGGCGGCGGTTCGTGATGACGTGATCATCGCTCCGGCGATTGCTTACGGGTCGAGCGGCGAGCACGAGGGTTTTCCGGGCACCCTGTCGATCGGGCAGCAGTGCCTCGAGTATCTCGTCGTCGAGCTCGTGCGCTCGGCATCCCGGACCTTCCCCGCCGTACTCCTGGTGTGCGCGCATGGCGGTAACGCGGCGCCCCTGATGCGCGCCGTGGCGTGTCTGCGAGCCGAATCGAGGGATGTTCTGCTCTTCTTGCCGCGATGTGAAGGCGATGCGCATGCCGGCCGAACGGAGACCTCGATAATGCTGGCGTTGCATCCCGACCGGACCCGGATGAACCTTGCCGTGCCCGGGAACATGCGCCCCCTGGCTGAACTGATGCCTACGCTTCGGTCCGCGGGAGTCCGTGCCGTCAGCGAGTCCGGCGTGCTCGGAGACCCGGTCGGCGCGACCGCGGACGAAGGCAGCGCACTCCTCGATCAGCTCGAGATCGCGCTGGTCGATCAGGTCGTGCGCTGGCGCGAAGAGCGATCGTGAGCAGCGAGGCGCGGGTGGCGATCGTCACGGGGGCGGCGCGTGGGATCGGGGCCGCGACGACTCACGCGCTGGCCGGCGCCGGATGGGCTGTGCTTGCCGTCGATATCGCTGCCGACGACCCGGCCCTGCCGTACGCCCTCGGCAGCTTGGAGGATCTTGACGCGGTGGTCGAAACCGCGCAGCGCGTCGCGTACTCGCGGGACGCCGTGGCGCCCTTCGTCGGCGACGTTCGGGACCAGGCGGCGATGGACGCGGCGGTGGCGGATGCCGAGTCGCGATGGGGCGGGGTCGACTGCGCGGTGGCGTGCGCCGCCGTCATCGCGGGGGGACGACCAGGGTGGGAGCTCCCCGTCGATCAGCAGCAAGCGGTTCTGGACGTCGACCTCGGGGGCGTTCTCAACCTGGCGCGTGCGGCGGTGCCGGCGCTGCTGCGTCGGCCGGAGCCGCGAGCCGGACGATTCGTGGCCGTGGCGTCGGCGGCCGCCACCCGTGGGCTGTCTAACCTCGCGGCGTACTGCGCGGCGAAGGCAGGCGTGGCGGGCTTCGTCCGGGCCCTCGCTGCCGAGCTCGGCGGAAGTGGGGTCACCGCCAACGCCGTCAGTCCCGGCTCCACTGCTACGTCGATGTTGGAGGAGAGCGCGCGGCTCTACGACCTCCCGGACATCGCGGGGTTCGCAGCCCAGCAGCCGATCGGCCGGCTGATCGATCCGGTCGAGGTCGCCGCGGTCGTCGCCTTTCTGGCAAGCCACGAGAGCGGCGGCATGACGGGTGCCGTTGTCCCTGTAGACGGTGGCTTGGCGCTATGACCACACCGTTACCGACCGGCATCCGGCTGCGGCCCGACCGCTCGACCCTCGAGATCGACGATCGTCTGGTCGGCGGCTCTCCGCGCCGCATGATGCGACTGTCGCGGGCCGGGTGCGCGGCGTGGCAGGAGTTGATGAGCGGACCGATCCGCACTGCTGCGGGAGCGGCGCTGGGCCGCAGACTTACCGACGCGGAGTTCGCCCATCCACTGCCCGGACCGGCAACTGCGCAGGCCGGTGTGACCGTCGTCATCCCCGTACGCGACCGAGCCCCTGGATTGGACCGTTGCTTGCGATCTGTGCATCCACGTTGCGACGTCGTCGTGGTGGACGACGGGTCGGTCGACGCGGGAGCGGTCGAACGGGTGGCGGGTAGACATGGGGCTCGGCTGGTCCGACGTGACCGAAACGGTGGCCCTGCAGCTGCCCGCAACGCGGGCCTGAGCGACGTCACCTCACCGTTCGTCGCGTTTCTTGACAGTGACTGCGTGGCGTCCGACGGCTGGATCGAGCGCCTCTCCGGGCACTTCGCCGATCCGCTTGTCGCTGCAGTTGCACCGCGTATCCAGCCCGCCGGCGCGAAGGCTGCTTCGTATCTAGCGACCTGTGGCGTGCTGGATCTGGGGGATGCACCGGCGTTGGTTCGCCCGGGCGGCCGGGTCTCCTATGTCCCCACCGCCGCACTGGTGGTTCGCCGCTCGGCACTCGCGGCGATTGCCACGCGCGACGACGTCTTCGATCCCGAGCTTCGCTACGGCGAGGATGTCGATCTCGTGTGGCGGCTGGTCGGTGCGGGTTGGCGCGTCCGCTATGAGCCCGCCGTCGTGGTCACCCATCGCGAAGAAGGCGGGTGGCGGGAGCGGGCCGTGCGCAGGTTCGCCTACGGGACGTCTGCGGCACCATTGTCGCAACGACACCCTGAAGCCTTGGCCCCCATCGTCGTTCTGCCGCTGCCCGCTTGCGTCGTACTGGCCGGTTTCCTCCGCCGGCCCAGGCTGGCGCTCCTGGCAACCATCGCGTGTGCGGGCTCGACCTCGCGGATACTGGCGCGCGCCGGACTCACCGAACTCGGCACGGGTCGAACCACGCTCCGTGCGATCTCAGCCACCTGGTTGTCCTTCAGCCGCTACGCCGCGCAGTTCTCGATGCCCGCAGTGCTTGCCGTCGTCGCTACGCCCGGTCGCAGCGCCAGCCGCTCGCCCTGGCTGCGCAGGATTGCCGGGGTTTCCGTGCTTGTGGGCGCGCCGATGGTGGCCTGGCGGGCTAGCCAGCCGCGCTGTAGCTGGGCGCGGTTCGTCTCCGGGCGAGTTGTCGACGAATGCTCGTACGGCGCCGGCGTGTATTGGGGATGCATCCGACGGCGCACGTTCGCTCCGTTGGTTCCGAGGTTTCGCCGACCGACGCGATGGATCTGAGGTGCGTACGTGACCGACGTTTGGTTCGAATCCGTCGCGGAGGCCCAGCGCCGGGCCAAGAAGCGACTCCCGACCTCGGTCTACGGTGCGCTCATTGCCGGCTCCGAGCGCGGTACGACGCTGTTCGACAACGAGGCGGCCTTCGCCGAGCTCGGGTTCCTTCCGCGAGTGGCGGGTCAGCATTCCGAGCGCCGGCTCGCGACCAACGTGATGGGGATGTCGATCGAGCTTCCGGTGGTCATCTCCCCGACCGGTGTTCAAGCGGTGCACCCGGACGGAGAGGTTGCGGTAGCGAGAGCGGCCCGGGCTCGCGGCACGGCGATGGGGTTGAGCTCGTTTGCGAGCAAGCCGGTCGAGGAGGTTGTTGCGGCGAACCCGCTGACGCTGTTCCAGATGTACTGGAGCGGTAATCGCGATCAGATCAGCGCCCGGATCGAGCGCGCACGCGCTGCCGGAGCCGCCGGGTTGATCGTGACCCTCGACTGGTCGTTCTCCCACGGTCGCGACTGGGGCAGCCCGCAGATCCCGGAGCGCCTGAACCTTCGTGCCATGCTGCGGCATGCACCGGAGGCGCTTCGCCGGCCGCGCTGGTTCGCCTCATTCGCGCGCCGAGGCCGGCTGCCCACCCTGGCCGTCCCGAACGTGGTCCCGGCGGGTGAGCCGGGACCGAGCTTCTTCGGTGCGTATGGGGAGTGGATGCACACCGCCCCACCGTCCTGGGCAGACGTGGCGTGGCTACGTGCCGAGTGGGGCGGCCCGTTCATGCTCAAGGGTGTGACCCGCGTCGACGATGCGCGGCGTGCCGTCGATGCCGGTGTGACTGCGATCTCGGTGTCGAACCACGGCGGCAACAATCTCGACACCACGCCCGCAACCATTCGTGTCCTTCCGGAGGTTGCGCGAGCCGTCGGTGGCGATCTCGAAGTGTTGCTCGACGGGGGCATCCGGCGCGGCAGCGATGTGGCAAAGGCCCTCGCGCTCGGTGCCCGTGCCGTGATGATCGGGCGAGCCTCGCTCTGGGGCTTGGCGGCGAACGGCCAGGCTGGCGTCGAGAACATACTGGACATCCTGCGCGGCGGCCTCGACTCGGCCTTGCTCGGCTTGGGGCACCGATCGGTCCACGACCTGTCAGCGGCGGATGTGGTGGCCCCGGACGGATTTGCTCGCTCGGCACTGCCGATCGGCACTCCTCTCTGACCCCTTGAAATGTACTAAGTAAGGTTTTACGGTTGGACCCGCGGTCGCGGGCGGATGCCGAACTGATTGGCGGACTCCGTCGCCGCACGGGTTGTGCGGCACGTCTCACGAGTGGGAGTCCGATGGGAACTGAGGGTCATCGCGCCGGCACCGTTTGTGCAGAAGCCTTCGGGGACAGCTACGAGGCATCCGACGAACACGGCCTCGATCTTCAGCTCTTCGCGCGCATGTGCCGCATCCGCGCGTTCGAGGAGAGCCTGAAGCGACTGTTCGCCAAGGGTCAGCTTCCCGGATTCGTCCACCTCTACATCGGCGAGGAGGCGATTGCGGTCGGCGCCAACTCGGTGCTCCGGCAGGACGACAAGATCACCAGCACGCATCGCGGGCACGGTCATCTCATCGCCAAGGGTGCTGACGTCCGGCTGATGATGGCCGAGATCATGGGTCGAGTCACGGGCTACTGCAAGGGCAAAGGTGGCTCAATGCACATCGCGGAGTACGCGATCGGCATCCTGGGCGCGAACGGGATCGTGGGCGGCGGCATTCCGATTGCGACCGGATCGGCGCTCGCGGACTCCTATTTTGGCCGCGATTCGGTAACGGTGGCTTTCTTCGGAGACGGTGCCTCGAACCAGGGCGTCCTGCATGAGGCGATGAACCTCGCATCGGTATGGCGCCTGCCCGTCGTGTTTCTGTGCGAAAACAACGGCTACACGGAATGGATGCGCACCGAGGACATTACGGCCGGGCAGATCGCGGACCGTGGTCGGGCGTTCGGCTTGGAGTGCGCGACGGTGGACGGTAACGACGTCCACGCAGTGCGCCAGGCGGCGACCGCCGCGACCGAGCTGGCGAGAGCGGGTGGCGGACCGTCGTTGATCGAAGCGGTCACGTATCGCATCCCGGCTCATAACGAAGGAGAAGAGGTCTTCTCCGGCAAGTACCGTCCCGACGAGGAGATCGCGCACTGGCGTGAAAGGGATCCGATCCTCCTTCATCGGCAACGAATTCTCGCCCACGAGGCGCCAGCCGCGCCGGTCCTTGAGGCGATCGAGGAACACCAGCGTGCGCTGGTCGAAGAGGCCGTGGCGTTCGCCCTCGCAAGCGAGCACCCAGAGCCCGCGAGTGCGCTCGAGGATCTGTACGCCGACGGTGCAGCATGACGACGACGTACATGGCACGGGCCATCGCGGATGCGCTGAACGAGGCAATGGCCGAGGATCCGAGCGTCATGGTGATCGGCGAGGACGTCGAACTCAGCACCATCGGGGCCACGAAAGGTCTCGTGGAGCGGTTCGGGCAGAACCGAGTCCGCAACTCTCCGATCTCCGAAGCCACGGTCGTAGGCGCCTGTGTCGGTGCTGCGGCGTGCGGTGTCCGGCCGGTCATGGACTTGATGTTCTCCAGCTTCTTCTACGTCGCCCTTGATCAGGTCGCGAACCAGGCCGCTCGGCTGCGCTACATGTCAGGCGGCCAGGTCGAACTGCCGCTCGTCCTCTTCACCGGCACTGGGCCGTCCGGGTCGGCGGCGGCCCAACATTCGGAGAACCCGCATCCGCTGCTGATGTCCTTGTCCGGGGTCAAGGTCGTCTTTCCCTCGACCCCGGCGGATGCGCGGGCCCTCCTGGTCGAGAGCGTCCGGGATCCGAATCCGGTCGTCTTCCTTCTCGATCTGATGCTCGCCGGGTCGAAGGGCGAGATTTCCGATCCACCCCATCGGGTGCCCCTCGGCAAGGGGGTCATTCGACGAGTCGGTACCGATGTGACGGTGGTGGCGATTGGCTCCGCGGTTCCTCAGTCGCTGGAGGCCGCGGAGGTCTTGGCCAACGAGGGTGTCGCTGTCGAGGTCATCGATCCCCGAACCCTTGTGCCACTGGACGACGAGCTGATCGAGAGCTCGGTGCGCCGAACCGGCCGACTCGTTGTTGCAGATCCGGCTCGGGCGACGTGCGGTGCCGCCGCGGAGATCATCACCAGGGTCGTCGACCGATGCTGGATGGATCTGCGTAGCGCTCCCGTGCGGGTGGCATGGGAGGACGTGCCGATTCCCTACGCACCCGCCCTGGAGAGTCACGTCACCCTGACCGCGGACAAGATCGCGGCCGCAATTCGCGCCGCGGTTGCGTGATCGGCCGATCGAGCCGGAAGGAGATGACCGTGGACGTCACCTTGCCGAAGTGGGGAGTGTCGATGCAGGAAGCAACGATCGAAGAGTGGCTGGTGTCGCTCGGCGACACCGTCACCGAGGGTCAGCCGATCGTGCGAATCTCGACCGACAAGGTCGAGACCGAAGTCGAAGCGCCGGGATCAGGGGCGGTACTCGAAATCGTTGCGCCGATCGATTCCGTTGTTGCCGTCGGCGGTGTTCTCGCCATCATCGGATGACTCGATGCCGTCAGCCGCTGCAAGACCCGACGCTGCTCGTTGATGTGGGGAGCACCTATACCAAGGCGATCCTCGTTGATCGGTTCGGTCGACCCGTCACTTCCCACATGACGCCAACTGCTCATGCGGACCTCGACCGCGGGTTCGGCGATGTCCGCGCGGCGGTGGAGAGCCGGGCCGGGGTGGAACGCCAAGGCACCCAGGTTCTCGCGTCGTCCAGCGCGGCCGGCGGCCTGCGCCTTCTGGTGGTCGGCCTCGAGCCGGACCTGACCGTTCGGCTCGGCCAGCTCGCGGCGGCGACCGCCGGTGGCCGGGTCAGCGGCGCCTACGGCCTGGGCGATTTCCTTGCGACGACTCCTTCCACCATGGACGTGGTACTTCCCGACATCGTGCTGCTAACAGGGGGGACCGACGGTGGCGACGGAGCCGCGCTACCCGCGGCCGCAGGGCATCTGCGCGCACTCGGAGTCAACTGTCCGGTGGTCGTCGCCGGCAACCAGCAGACGTACCCGCTCGTCCGAGCGGTACTCGACGGCGCGGGCGTCGTTCGTTACGTGCCCAACGTGCTCCCTAGGTTGGGCGTGGTGAACCTCGGTCCGGCGAGATCGGCGATCCGCGAGGTGTTCATCGAGCACGTCATCGGAACCGGCCGGTTGGGATCCGCGGCTGCACTCGCAGCGCACGTGGTGATGCCGACGCCGGGCGCTGTGCTTGCTGCTACCGAGCTCGTCGGTGAGCTCGGAGAGGCGGAGTCGGGTCCCGTCAGTCCTCTGGTGGTGGACGTCGGGGGAGCCACGACCGATGTGCACTCCTACCTTTCTCCCGCCCGGCATCCGGAGGCCGACACCGATGACGTCGCGGGCGGTCTGCGCACGGTCGAGGCCGATCTCGGCATGCGCGAGAGCGCACTTTCCCTGGTTCAGGCCGCCGAGGAGGACCACTGGGTGGGGCGACACGCCACGGTCTTGCGTTCCGCGGCCGACGAGCTGGCGGCCGACCGGGCCTTCGTACCCGCCGATCCGGCGGGACGGCTGGTCGATCGGCAGCTGGGCACGTTGGCAACCGCGATCGGCCTGTCGAGACATTGCGGGCGCATGCGGATCGAGGTAGCGGCCAGCCGGCATCGGGCGCGTCCCACCGGCCGTGACCTGCGTCGGTCGGGTCTGGTCATCGCGACCGGTGGTGTCTTCCGGGGCATGTCCCGACCGCAGCTTGCGGTCCGCGCGGCACTGCGGCTCGCGGCCGCGCGGGGCGCGCTCGTGCCGCAGACGGGCGCGCGGGTCGCCATCGACACCGGCTACGTGCTTTGGGCGGTCGGGCTGTTGAGCACGACGTCCAGGGACGCGGCGAAGGTTTTGCTTGGCAGTGCAGTGCGCTTGCACGAGAGGCGGTGACATGACCGAGGGTGAGCTCGTTCCATCCGGGCTACCGCCCGGCCGCAGCCTGGTCGACCAGGGGCGCCGCTTGGCTCGTGCTGTCGACACCGGCTGGGCGACCTACGCCCGGAACCGCGGGGTACGAAACGAGCGCTACTACAAGGAGCGCACGATTGCGTCGGGGGAGATCACCTACTACATCAACCTCGGCCTCAAGTCGTGGCCCGAAACCCGAGCGGCGCTCCGCGAGGTGCTCGCGGCGGCCGAGCGCCTGGACGTGCGCGTCGACCGCGTCTCGCTGACCACGGATCGGCGGATGGGTCTTGCCCCGGAGTTGCGCCGTGAAGCGATCGAGGAGACCGGAATCATGTTCTGGACGCCCGAGGACTGGCAGGGCGCGGCCGAGGACCTCGACATCATGCCGATCCTCAACGATCACTCGGTCGGAAGCCCGGCCGGAGTCGACAACGCACTCGCCGCGGTCTGCGCAGGGTTCGGCTATGTCGGCAACCTCTCGCAGATGAACTACGGGTACGCGTGTGCCGTGTCGGACGTCGAGCAGATGATGGCAACTGTCGTCGCCATGGGCGTGATTGCTGAGAAGAAGGACGACGGTGTCGTCCTCGACTCCTATACCGACGACGGGTTCTGCGCCAGCTTCCACGATGCCGCCACCTCGATCGGATGGTGCCTCCTGCACCGTTACATCGCGGACGACCTGGTCGGGTGCGCCTATGCGCCAAGCTACGGGTCGACCTTTGCCGATCCTCTCCTCAAGCAGGCGTTCGGGCTTGCTCTCGACGCCATCAATGTCTCCAGGGTGCCGCCCTCGGTCGTCCATGGGGACACGAACTCGCTTCAGCCGCATTACTCACTCGACCGGAACGCCGCAATCGTGACGACCGACATCTACTTCACGATCGCGAACCAGCTCGCCCATCCGACCGGTACGTCGGTGCACCCGACCCCGCTCACCGAGCCACACCGGATCCCGACCGTCGAGGACATCGTTCAGTCTCTCGAGATCGGCCGGGAGGCGGAGCGGCGCGCTCGGCAGTCCTATCCGCTCATTGACTGGCGTCCGGTGTACGCGCTCAGGGACAGGCTGGTCGCCGCGGGGCGCGAGGTGTTCTCCCGGATGATGGACGGGCTGGCGGTCATGGGCGTCGACACCTCTGATGCGTTGCAGTTGCTGATCGCAACGCGGCGGCTCGGGGCCCAGCAGATCGAGCGGTTGTTCGGCGCTGGAGAAGCCGACACCGCTCATCCTCGAGGCCGGGTGCCCGTCGTCCCCACGGACACCCTGCGTCGCGCGAGCGAGAGCCTGGAGACCGTTCTGCGGTCGATCAACCAGATGGCTGAGGCACCGGATCTTCGCGGCGTGAAAGTGGTCGCCGCAAGTGGCGACATTCACGAGTACGGGCTCTACACCCTGGTCGCTGTCCTCGAAGAGCTCGGCTGCGATGTGCACAATCTCGGCACGAGTGTCGACAACGGCCGGATCGCCGCGGCCGTCGCAGAGTCGGCTGCTGATGTCGTGGCGCTCAGCACCTACAACGGCATGGCTTTGTCACTCGGCCGCGACCTGATTGACCGGCTGGTCGAGCGCGGCCTGCATCCGACCGTCTACATCGGGGGCCGGTTGACCGAGGACCTGCCGAACCAGAAGAGCGCAGATGTGACCGCGCCACTCGCGGCCGCTGGCGCGGTGCCGTGCGCGTCCATCACCGCAATGGTCGAATCCCTCTCCGAACTCGACCGAAGCCGGCTGAACCTGCGGTCACGCCGCCACCGACCTTGAGCAATGAACCGCACCATCACGAAGGAGACGAGATGTCGACCGACTCAGCGATCATCATCGGCGGCGGAATCGGCATCGGCTATGCCGCAGCACGCAGGTTCCTCGGCAGAGGTCTTGACGTCGGTCGGAGCGGGCGCAGACCCGAGCGGCTCGCTGACGCCCAGCGCGTGCTCGCCGAGGAGTTTCCCGAGCGACGGGTCGAAGCCGCCGCGGCCGACGCGGGTGTCGAGCAAGAGGCGCACCGGAGCATGGCCGAGCTCGTCGCGGCAATCGGGGTGCCGCGGGCATTCGTCAACTGCGCAGGGACGTTCGAGGCGGTCGACTTCGTGGATCTGACCGAGCAGTCGTGGCGGGGCACCATGCAGACCACGCTGGACTCCTGCGTCTACCCCACTGCGGCGATCGCGCGGTTGATGAAGGAGCGGGGAAGCGGCCGGATCATTCTGATCGGATCGACCAGCGGCGTTCTCTCGGAGCCAGGAACTGCGCCTTACTGCGCGGCGAAGGCCGCGATCCATTCCCTGGTCCGCTCGCTTACCGTGGACCTTGCGGGCGCCGGAATTCAGAGCAATGCGGTCGCCCCTGGGTGGGTGCACACCGAGCTCAACGACGACTTCGTGTCGTCAGCGGACCCGAAGTCCCTCGCGTCGATCAACCCGATGGGAAGGATCGGCCAGGCCGACGAGGTGGCCAATCTGGTCGAATATCTCGGGTTGGATGCGCCGGACTATCTCTGCGGCGCGACACTGATCATCGACGGTGGCCAGACGGGATTCGCGCCATTGATCTAGCCGTTCGATCGGGGAAGGCTCGGGTGATGGTGGAGGCGGCAGCCAAGGAGATCGCGGACGGGGAGCCCCCGGACCTCGTCCGCGCGGCGGGGCAGGTCGGAACTCTCGTCGAACGCCGCCTCCGGGTCGCCGCCTCCGTGGCGGCAAAGAGCCTCGCCGAAGCGGTGCCCCGACGCTCGGCGACGGCTCGGGCCCTCGAACCCGAGTTTGTCGAGGTGCTCTCGGATCTTTCGAAGCTCGTGTCCGGGGCGGGCTTCCTCGCCAAGCCCGGCTTCTTTCCCGACGCCGACCTCCACCACTCCTGGTGGGCGTCCGCGCCCGGCACCGCCGTGATCGCTGAGGTCGATCTCGATGAGTCGAGCGACTCGTTCTATGACTATCCAGAGAAGGAATGGTTCCGCGTCCCCGCTACCACGGGCCAGATGAGCGTGGCCGGACCGTACGTCGACTACCTCGGAACCAACGAGTACATCCTGACCTGGGGAGTACCGGTCTCTCTCAGCGGCGCCTTCGTCGGGGCGGTGGCTGCCGATGTGAGGCTGCAGGACATGCAACGCTTCCTGCTTGCCAGCCAGCAAGCCGATCCCTATGCAGAGGTTCTGGTCAATGCCAAGGGCAGGGTCATGTTCTCCACCAGCGCCGCGGTCGAGACCGGCTCCATGTTCCGATCGGCCGCGTTCGCAGCGTGGATGAACGCCGGGTCCCGCCCTCCGACCGCGACGAGAGGACTTGAGATGTGGCCCTGTGCCGGGGTTCCGTGGGCGGTCCTCCGCTTCACCCTTGACGACCTCGAGTGGCCCTCGTCGCGGGGCGCTCCTGATCCAGCGGAGTCGGAGGGTTGAAATCGTGACTTCGGACGCCGACGTAGCAGGCGATCCGCCTCCAACCCCGGCGGCTAGGCGGTTTGCACTGACGCCGCTACGAACGGGTAGTCGCTCCGACGCGGTGACGGCGCGGCTGCGCGAGGCGATCTTCCTTGGCTTTCCGCCCGATGGCCACGCTCTTCCGAGCGAGTCCGAGCTTGCGAACGAGCTCGCGGTCTCGACCAAGACGATCAGGGAGGCCCTCGCCGCCTTACGCGACGAAGGGCTGATCGAGACCCGCCGAGGCCGATCCGGAGGCAGTTTTGTGCACTCCCGCGGTGGCAGCACGAAGAAACTGACGCGCCGGCGCTTCGAGACGCTTAGCATCAGCGAGATCCGGGACGCCGCAGACGAGCATCGTGCAGTGGCCGGGATGGCCGCGCTACTCGCTGCGGATCGCGCCGACGACGACCAGCTCGCCGCGATTCACTCGCACCTGACCGATCTGACCGACGCGACCACAGACGTTGCGCGGGGCCGAGCAGATACGAACTTCCATATCGACATCGCGATCGCGTCGCAGTCAGAGCGGCTCACGAGGTCCGAGGCATCGTTGCAACGCGAGTGCCGGGACCTGTTCTGGATGCTCGAACCGCGGCCGATCGCGGAGGTGGCCCGTGAGCACGGAGCGATTTTCGCTGCCATCGGCGATCAAGCCGGTAATCGTGCGAGAGCGGTCGCCGAGCAGCATGTGGTGAACAGCTATCGGCGGCTGCACGAACTCCGACTGGCTATTCGGCAGGTGTAGGCGGTCGTTACCCGCAAGGACCCTAACGTGCGGTATCAACGAGCACCCAGGCGCTCTGGACGCGAATATGCCGACCTTGACCGGACGGTCAGTCATCCATAGTCTTCCTCCCGGGCGGTCGATCTCCGTGGTCTCCGGCACCGGATGGCCGCATCGCTCGCGCGAGGCCGACCGTCGAATCGCAACGCTGAGGAGGCCCAGTGGGCAAGCTTGACGGCAAGGTCGCGTTCATCAGCGGGCTCGCCCGCAACCAGGGTCGGTCGCACGCGGTGACCTTGGCCGAAGAGGGCGCCGACATCATCGGTTTCGACATCTGCCGCAAGATCGACACGTCGTGTCATACCGGGGCCACCGAAGAAGACCTTGCCGAGACCGTGCGGCTGGTCGAGGCGCTCGGCCGACGCATCGTCGTATCCGTCGCAGATGTTCGTCAGTACGACCAGGTGCAGGCGGCGTTCGCGAAGGGTTTGGACGCACTCGGACGCTGCGACATCGTGCTTGCCAACGCGGGCATCTTCGCCTCCGGCAAGTTCTGGGAGATCGAGCTTGACGCGTGGCAAGAGATGATCGACATCAACCTCACCGGAGTGTGGCACACGGTGCGGGCTGCCGCGCCGACGATGATCGCCCAGAACGAGGGCGGGGCGATCGTGATCACGGGTTCGACCGAGTCGCTGAAGGGCATGGCCAACACGGCGTCGTACTCGGCAGCCAAGCATGGCCTGACCGGATTGATGCGCACTATGGCGAACGAGTTGGGTGAATACGGGATCCGAGTCAACACAGTGAACCCGACCTGTGTGGAGACCGACATGGTGCTCAACCGCACAGTCTTCGAACTCTTCCGGCCCGATCTCACCGACCCCACTCGGGCGGAGGTCTCGCCATCCTTCGCGGCGACCAACATCATTCCGATCGACTTCATCCCGCCGCGGGTGGTAAGTGACGCGATCCTCTATCTCGTCTCCGACACCGGCAAGTACATCACCGGCGTACCGCTGCCCGTGGACGCCGGGTTCGTGACCAAGTAGCAGTAATCAGCGAGTCCGGCCGCGAGGTACGGCACATCGGAAGGAGCGGCATGCAACGGTTCGAAGGACAAGGCGTGGTCGTCACTGGCGCCGCGGGTGGTATCGGTCGGGCGATCGCTGAGCGCTTCGCATCCGAAGGTGCCCGCGTGTTCGTCACGGACATCGATGACGCCGGTTTGAAGGAGACGGCTACCGCGCTGGGTGCTCCCAGCTTCGTCGCGGACGTTCGCGAGTCGGTGCAGGTCAACGCGATGGTGGCGCAGGCGGTCAAGGAGCTCGGCGCGATCGATGTGATGTGCAATAACGCTGGAACGATCACCATGAGGGCTGCCGTTGATCTCACCGACGAAGACTGGGACCTGAACGTCGACACCAACGCCAAGGGCGTGTTCAACGGAACGCGCGCTGTCCTCGGGCACATGCTCGAACGCAGGAGCGGCGCAATCGTCAACACCGCGTCACAGGCGGGCAAGCGCGGCTACAAGCTGTTCACGCACTACTGCGCATCGAAGGCGGCAGTGATCGTGTTCAGCAAGGGTGTGGCCTTGGAGGTTGCCCCACACGTCCGGATCAACTGCGTCTGTCCCGGCATCGTTACGACCGACATGATGGAGCGCGAGTACGCCTGGGAGGAGGCGATGACCGGTGAGCCTAAGGCGAGCATCCAGGAACGGTGGATGGCCGGCATCCCGATGCAGCGCTTCCAAACCCCGCAAAAGGTCGCTGGTGTCGTCGCCTTTCTGGCCTCCGAAGACGCGAGTGAGATGACGGGGCAGGCAATCAACGTCACTGGCGGAATGGTGATGGAGTAGATCAGCGGCCCCCCGAGGCTGCCGTCCGAGGCGGTGGGCGTCGCGCGACGGCCTACTCAGACGTTATGCGGCCCTCTGTTGACGGCAGGACGCCGCAGAGCACAGCGACGACCGCAGCGAGGCACGCATTGATCGCCAGCGCTGTGGGTAGCCCGACCGCGCCGGCCAAGGCCCCAATCGCCGCGGGACCGGCGAGCATTCCGCCGTAGCCGCAGAAGGTGACGACGGCGAGAGCTGGCCCGACGTCGCCCAGGCGGGACGCTTGCGAGAAGGTGTTGGGTACGGCGGAGGACAGCCCGAAGCCGAGGAGCATCAGTCCGGCCAACGCAGCCGCGGGCGACCGGACGACTAGAGCAGCACCCCAGCCGGCGGCGCCGATGGAGCTTGAGACGCGTACCAGCAGACGGGGTCCCCACCGGTCGGCTAAACGATCGCCGTACAGCCGTCCGGCGGCCATGGTCAGGGCGAAGCATGTGTATCCGGCGCCAGCGAGGCCCGGGGAAGTGTCGAGTGAGCTGCGCAGGTATACCGCGCTCCAGTCGTTGGCAGCACCTTCGGCGAGGAAGGAGGCGAAGGCGATCACCGCCAACGCTATGAGAGCGCGCGACCACCTCACTCGGGTTCGGCCTCCAAGAGAGTCCGGCAGGTTTCGGCCGGCTGTCGGTGCGAAGCGAGCTACTGCGGTCAACCCAGTCGCCATCACCACGACGCTCACCCAGATCAGTTGTGCACGAACGGACACGTCGGCCCAGGCGGATCCAGCTCCCACTGCGGCTCCGGCCAGTCCGCCGAGGCTAAACCAACCATGAAAACCTGACATTACGCGCTGGCCCAGTCGGTCCTGCACACCGACCGCCTCAGTGTTCATCGCCACGTCGATGAGTCCAAGGCAGCACCCCCATCCGAACAAGACGGCAAAGAGTTGAGGGGCGTCGCGAACCACCGTCACAAACGGAAGGACGGCGCCAAGTGGCAATAATGCCCCGAGGACGACGGTGCGGGGCGCACGTCTGAGAAGCAGTGCGCCGGCTGCGGGCATCGCCATCACGGCACCGGCCGCTGGGCCGAGGAGGGCCAGACCCAAGGCTTGGTCCGACAGATGGAGCGGAGCCCGGATTGCCGGGATGCGGGCGGCCCAGCTGGCTGAGATCGCACCGAGCATGAAGAACATGGCGAGTACGGGCAGGCGCTCGCTGCTATCGCGTGTTGCGGAAGCCCGGTTACACAGATGGGAACTGAACACCGGCAGTCCGACGCTCGGGAGCCAAACGCGTGTCGCATGTGTCGCTGTCGAAGGTGCCGGACTGGAGCAGTGGGGGAGTACCCATCGTGCTCGCGCGAAGTTCGGACCGCGGCCTAGCGAGAAGGAATCCGACCGCCGTGGCAGTCGCTTCCGACAGTCCGCGGTTCGGTGGCTTGGTCCTCGACATAAGGGA
The DNA here is from genome assembly GCA_035504215.1 of Mycobacteriales bacterium. Taxonomy (NCBI): domain Bacteria; kingdom Bacillati; phylum Actinomycetota; class Actinomycetes; order Mycobacteriales; species Mycobacteriales bacterium. The sequence goes on along the minus strand of DATJSI010000131.1, from coordinate 1,400 downwards.
GACCTTACGGCTCTCCACGGTCTCGTCGACTGGGCCCGACGAACGACCAGTCGTCAGCGAGCACTCGATCCCGGTCGAGTGTCGCTAGAGTTGGCTTGCCCGCCAACCTCATGACGCACCACCCAGCCTCATTCTTCCGGTGCGTCCCGAACCTTGCGGAGCGCCTCCAGGGCGTTCTCCGCCGTCGCGAAGAGCCCCGAGTACTGCTGTGGTGGTGATTTGCCGATATCCAAGCCGTTCCTGGTCTAGTGCCAGGACGGCGCCGCCTGCGAGTAAGTACGACGCGCGTGGGCAGCGCGCAGCCCCGTGAAAGGTGACGATGTGATCGAGCTGGGCGGCCTGCAGTGCAGGGAGCCATGATTTGGGCCGAAAGTTGTTGCGTGAGATCGGCCCACGGGTGCTTGACGCGAACAGCAAGTTCTCGTCGCGTACGGCGCATTTGAGCATGTGCGCACGGATCTGCCGCAGGTCGATGCCTCACGTGCAACCCGGCCGCTGGCTTGTTGCTGTAGTGGTCGCCCATCGCGTCTGAGCCGTAGTGGAAGGGATTGTCCAGCGCGTTGAAATTGCCCGCACCGGGATCGTGGTCCCCGCCGGGTGGAATGCATCGTACCGGCTGGTGGTCCGTGATGCGGTGCTCTCGACCACCGACAGTCCCAACGAACGCGAGGCTGCTGAGATCGCCACCAACGTGCTCCGCGTGTTCAGCCCGTTCGGCTTCACTGTTGCGTTCGGCACTCACCTCTACGAGCTCGCTCGCCGGTTCGAAGAGCAGTACTCCGGCACCACACTCTTCCGGGTCCGTCCGACTAGCGGTGTAACTGGGCATGTCGGCAGAGGGTGTTGCTCGGGAACAGTCTGCCTTCGAAGGTGCTCGCGAACGCGTTGAGGGCCGGCTTCGACCACCACGTAGATCGGTCGGTTGGTGACCTGCCCGTCGCGGATCTTCACCACGAGCGCGTCGATGAAGATCACCGGATACACGGCGTCGGGCGGTCCGGCGCACCACTCGGCCATCTCCTCGATCACCAGGTCGGCGATCCGGCTGATCGTGTCCTTGCTGACCGTGGCGCCATACACGTCAGCGAAGTGCGTGCCGATCTCGCCGGTGGTCAGCCCGCGAGCGGTCAGCGACAGCACGATCTCATCGATGCGGTCCAGCCGCCGCTGCCGTTTCCGCACGATCTTCGGCTCGAACGTCCCTGCCGGTCGCGTGGCACGTCGACCGGCACCGGGCCGAGCTCGGTGAGCACCGTCTTTGGTCCACTTGCTGAAGTCGATGTCGACCGGCCGGAGCGCGATCAGCTCCCCCCAGCGTAGGCCGGTCTCGATCTCGAGCAGCACCATGGTCCGGTATCTCGCCGGTATGCCTTCCAGGATCGCGTCGAACTGTTCGACCG
>DATJSI010000130.1 GCA_035504215.1 Mycobacteriales bacterium | reverse complement strand
GGCCACCGAGCTGTCCTCCTACCGCGAGCTGCCGCAGATGTGGTACCAGTTCCAGACCAAGCTGCGCGACGAGGCACGGCCGAAGGCGGGCCTGATGCGGACCCGCGAGTTCACGATGAAGGACTCCTACAGCTTCGACCTGGACGCCGCCGGTCTCGACAAGTCGTTCGACCTGCACCGTAAGGCCTACATCCGCGCGTTCGAGCGGCTCGGCATCCCGGCGATCCCCGCCGAGGCGTCCAACGGCACGATGGGCGGCTCGGACTCGACCGAGTTCGTCTGCCCGTCGGACACCGGCGAGGACGACATCATCGTCTGCCCGAACGGCGACTACGCCGCGAACAGGGAGAAGGCGACGTCGGCGCTGCCGCCCGCCGTCCCGGCGGCCGACGCGGCGGTGGCGCTGCCCGCCCCGGAGCGGTTCGACACCCCCGGCGTGCGGACGATCGAGGACCTCGCGGCCGGCTACGACGCGCCCGCCGACCGGCAGCTCAAGACGCTGGTCTACGTGGTCGACGATCAGCTGACGCTGGTGCTCATGCGCGGCGACCACGCCCTGGAGGAGCAGAAGCTCATCGACGCGACCGGCGCGGTCACGATCCGCCCGGCGGCCGCCGACGAGATCTTCGACGCGCTCGGCGCCCACCCCGGGTCGCTCGGCGCGGTCGGGGTGACGGCCTACCCGGTCATCGCCGACTTCGCGGTGCAAGGCCGCTCGGGCATGGTGACCGGCGCCAACACCGACGACGTGCACGTGCGCGGCGTGGACGTGGCGCGGGACATCACCGTCGGGCAGTGGGCCGACCTGCGCACCGCGGAGGCGGGGGAGCCCTGCATCCACGACGGTCAGCCGCTCGAGGTCATCAAGGCGATCGAGGTCGGGCACATCTTCAAGCTCGGCTACAAGTACGCCGAGGCGTTCGACCTGTCCGTGTCCGGTCCTGACGGCAAGCCGGTCCGGCCGATCATGGGCTCCTACGGCATCGGGGTAGAGCGGGCGATGTCCGCGATCATCGAGGTGCACCACGACGCGAAGGGCATCGTCTGGCCGCCCGCGGTCGCGCCGTTCGAGGCGGTCGTGGTCGTCGCCCAGCAGGACGACGCCGCGGTCGCGGAGGCGGGCGAGCAGGTGTACCGGCGGCTGCAGGACGCCGGCGTCGACGTGATCATCGACGACCGCCAGGTCCGGGCCGGCGTCAAATTCAGCGACTCCGAGCTGGTCGGCATCCCGTTCCGGGTGACGATCGGCAAGCGCGGGCTGGCTGCCGGCATCGCCGAGCTCACCGACCGCGCGACCGGCGAGCGGGTCGACGTTCCGCTGGACGAGATCGCCGAGCGCGTCCGCAAAACCGTAGCCCACGCGATCTCGGGCCAGGCCTAGAGGCGCCCCGCGGGTGAGTGGCCCACGTAGCCGCCTAGTGACTGGCTGTATGGGTCACTCACCCGCTAGGACATGTCGGCGCGGAGGCTGTTGATCGCCTTCACCAAGTCGATCCAGCCGGGGAAGATGATCGCATGGACGCTTCGGTGACGAGCCGCGATGTCATCAGATCGTGAGGAACCCGTCACGATTGAGATGAAAATAGCTCAATGGTTAATATCCGCGCATATCTATATCTCGTAGTCGCCGTCCTTGATCCTCTTGACGAACGTGCTCCATTCACATGGAGTAAATGTGGCTGTTGGGCCACCCTTGTCGACGCTGTCGCGTACGGCTAGGCGACCGTCCGGAAGCGTGACAGCTTCAATGCATTGACCGTTCGCAATGCTTCGGCTGCTTTTGCGCCAGGCGAGGGACGCGCGCGTGTTGGCCGACTCGGTCTTCCCTAGAGCATTGTCCAGCGATTGGGCCACAGTAGTTCCTCCGATGGTAAAGATCGAGAAAGGGTAACGGTTTCGCAGGGCGGGGTTCCCGCCCCTTAGCTTGTGGGCCCGAGGCGCCGTCCCGGTGCCTCGGATGGATCATGTAGCGACCGACCCCATACCTTACTCGTGTCGCTGAGGACTAACGCTGGGGGCTCCATGTCCATGTCCATGACCGATGCAGTGGGCAGTTTCTCCCCATCTCATATAGTGCAGTCACGAACGGCTGGATGGCAGGCTTTTCGCGAAGAAGGCCCCAGTAATCTACCAGTCGAAGCATCTGGACGGCTTTCGTCCCGCT
>DATJSI010000129.1 GCA_035504215.1 Mycobacteriales bacterium | reverse complement strand
AAGGACAGTCCCCGCCCGTTCGACGACACGGTGAACCGGCTCGTTGACCTCGTCACCGCGCGCGGGATGAAAGTGTTCGTCGTCGTCGACCAGGCGGCCGAGGCACGAGCGGTCGGACTCCAGCTGCGCCCGACGACGCTCGTCGTGTTCGGCAACCCGGCGGCTGGTACCACCGTGATGGCGGCGGCCCCGCTCGCCGCGCTCGACTTGCCGTTGAAGGTCTTGATCTGGGCCGACGGCGATGCGACGAAGGTGTCGTACCTCAGCCCGGATGCGCTCGCGGCTCGCTATCGGCTCGATCCCGACGTTGCCCAGAACCTTGCTGGAATCGAGCCTTTGACCGACGCCCTCGTATCCCCGTAAGGCGCGCACGCGTCCGCGGCCTCCGACCCGGCAGGAGTCAGCCGCCTGCGGATTTGCCACCGTCGATGTGGAGAACGGCGCCGGTCACGAAAGGGGCACGCTCGAGATAGAGCACCCCCTCGACGACATCGCGAACCTGCCCGACCCGACCCAACGGGTGAGCTCGGCTGCCGGACGACGGCTTGCGTGACCTGGAAGAACCCGGTCAGGTTGACCGCGGTGATCGCCGAGTAGTCGTCGTACGTGTAGTCGGTGAACGGCCGGCTGATGAAGGATCCCGGCGTTGTTGATCAGGGTGTCCACGCGCCCGAACCGGTCGACCGCCACGTCCACGATCCGTTGCGCGGCCGCGGCCTGCGCAACGTCGCCTCGTACCGTGACGAAGTCGGGTGCCTCGGATGCCTCGATCGAGCGAGACGAGCCGACTACCGAGTAGCGGGCGCCGCGGAAGCCTCCACCAGTCCCGCGCCGCCACACGTCGCATCGGGTCATCTCACGCTCAGCCGTCGGGAGCGCCACGATGGGAAACCACGAGCCGGGCCAGGATCAGTTTCGATCCGTGTTGGTCGAGGACGTCGACTGGGGAGCCCTCTCGGGGCCGAGATCGACGAACAGCAACTGCAGGTCTACCCGCCGGGCGCAATCGTCGTGTTGCCCGGCGGCACTCCTCACTTCCACTGGGCGAAGTCGGGCACCTACGTCACCCAGGTGACCGCGATCGGGCCGCTCGGTCTGGACTACATCGACCCGGCCGACGATCCCCGCAACGGCTGAGCAGGCCATCTCGATGTGGGCGGGTCAAAGCGTGGCTCGCGCTCAGAACCGACAACCGGCGGCGGACATTGTCGCTGCGCTCGTAGCTGGTCTCTAGCCGGCTCGTGGGACGAGCGCTCTCGGCGCGCTCTCCACAGCTTGATCGTGGCGGTTGACAGGAGGTTGATTCGAACGTATGTTCGATCCATGCAGCCGATCCACCCCGCCAACCAGGCCTTGTACGACCGGGTGGCGGATCGGCTGGACGCCCTCGAGGCAATGCCGGTAGGTGCCGAGCTGTACTCCGGCCTGATCGCGCTGCAGTCCACTGCCATGGACAGTGCGGGCGCGGTCCGGACGACGGCGTTGTGGCTGAAGCTCGCCGCACACTGCGAGGCGCAGTCGATGATCCCGACGGCGGAGGCGGTCACCTCGGCCGACCTGCTCGCCGAGGGCTACGGGCTCGATGCACCGGAGCTGGTGGCTCATGAGCTGGCCGCGATGACGAGTACGCCGTACGCGACCTCGCTGGCGAGGGTCGGGCTCGCGGATCAGGTTCGCGAGCAGCTGCCGGCATCCTGGGTCGCCCTCGATCGGGGCGAGATCAGCCTCACCCATCTCAAGGCAATGGCGCGGGTGGTCGCTGTCGCGGACGCCAAGGTGGCCGAAGCGGTCGAAGCGCGGGTGTTGCCGTCGGCGCTCGAGCAAGGCTGGACGCCTACCCAGCTCGGCCGAGCCGCACTGCGGGTGTTGCTCGTGCTCGATCCCGAGGCGGCCCGCCGGCGCGCGGCGGCCGCGAAGGATGGGGCCGACGTGCGCTTCTACCCGGGTACGGATGACATGGCCACCCTGGTCGCGGACGGAGATGCCGAACCGCTGCGACGGACCATGGATGCGGTCGAGGTGAAAGCCGCGGCGTTGCGGCGCGAGGGCGACCCGAGATCGGTCGGGCAGCGCCGAGTGGCGGCGCTCGCTGAGCTGGTGCTCGGTCGGCCCGACGCGAAGCGCCCGACCGTCGAGACCGTCGTCACCGTCGACCTCACGACACTGCTCGGACTGACGCAGCGCCCCGGCGAGCTGTCCGGCTACGGGCCGATCACCGCCGAGTACGCCAGGGAGCTGTCCAAGCAGGCGTGGCTGCGCCGACTGCTCACGGATCCGGTGGACGGTCGAATGCTCGACCTCGGTCGAAGGCGCTATCGCCCCTCGGCGGCGCTGCGCCGGATGATCGAGGCACGTGATCGCACCTGCCGCCATGTCGGTTGCTCGCGGCGCGCGTCGGACTCTGACATCGACCATCGGGTCGAGTGGCCGGATGGCGCGACCGATGCGGACAACCTCGGGCCGAGGTGCCGGATGCACCACATCATCAAGACCAAGAGCGCCTGGCGGGTCGACATCGAGCCGGACGGCACCGAGGTCTACACCTCGGTGCTCGACTTCCGGTACCGCCGCAGCCCGGCGGTGTACCCGATCGACCTGCTCGACCCGCCGGACGAGCTCGAGATCCCGGCCGGACCGCGCGGGTCCGATCCACCGGACCCGCTCGGTC
>DATJSI010000128.1 GCA_035504215.1 Mycobacteriales bacterium | reverse complement strand
GGGCATGCCGATGAGCCAGAAGGTCGACCCGGACCTGATCACCAGCGGGCCGTATCGCTGGATCCGCAACCCGATCTACTCCGGCATCCTGCTCGCGTTGCTCGGCTCCGCGATAGCCGTGAGCCTCGAGTGGCTCATCGTCGTCGTACCGATCGGTGCCTACTTCGTCTACAGCGCGGTCATGGAGCAGAAGTACATGACCGAGCGGTTCCCGGACACCTACCCGGCCTATCGCGACCGGACGAAGATGCTGATCCCGTACGTGTTCTGAGGCGTCGACGGCGTGGGCGGCGGGTCAGCTGATCGCGCCTAACGTGGTCGGATGGACTCACGAAGGGTTCGGGTCGGCGTGCAGGTCGCGCAGTACGGGATGTCCTGGGAGACGTTGCGCGCGGCGGCGTTGCAAGCCGAGGACATGGGCGCCGACCTCCTCGTGAACTGGGACCACTTCTTCGGTCCGGGCCCGGACTCGGAGGCTGCGCACTTCGAATGCTGGACCACGTTGGCGGCCTGGGCGCAGACCACGTCGCGCATCGAGATCGGTCCGCTGGTTACCAGCGTCGGCTATCGCAACCCTGATCTCGTCGCGGATATGGCGCGCACGATCGATCACATCTCGGGCGGCCGGTTCCTGCTGGGTGTCGGTGCGGGGTTCAAGGCCCGGGACTACGTCGAGTACGGGTTCGAGTTCGGCACCGTCGGCAGCAGGATCTCGATGCTTGCTGACCATCTCGCCCGGATCCGTGCACGCCTCGCCCGGCTCGAGCCTCCGCCGGTACGACGGATCCCGCTGCTGGTCGGCGGGTCCGGCGAGCAGAAGACGCTGCGGATCGTCGCCGAGTACGCGGATATCTGGCACACCTTCGCCGAGGGCGAGGACTTTGCCCGCAAGTCGCGGGTCCTCGACGGCTACTGCGGCGACATCGGCCGCGACCCAGCCGAGATCGAGCGGTCGGTCCTGGTTGCCGGCGATCCTCGAGACCGGGCAGACCAGTTGCGCGAGCTCGGCGCGACGCTGTTCATCGTCAAAGTAGAGGAGCGCCCGCAGCCCGACCTCGGCACCGCGAAGCCGTGGCTCGAGTGGCGAGATCGGGTGAACGCCGGCTAGCCGCGCGGCGGAAGCGGGAAGAAACCGCTGGTACGCCGCATGTATTCGGCGTACCCGGGTTTGGTCCTGGCCATCTGCTTTTCCAGTAGCGGCTTCCCGGTCTTGAACGACAGGAACCACGACATCAGCAGTGGTGAGCCGATGGTCAGCGCGCCGATCCAGTGCTCGGCGGCGACGAGATAGAGGCCGGCCCACACGGTGGCGTCACCGAAGTAGTTCGGATGGCGGGTGTAGCGCCACAGACCTCGGTCCATCACCTCACCGCGCCGGGACGGATCCCGCCGGAACGCGGCCATCTGCGCGTCGCCGACCGCCTCGAAGAACAGCCCGACCAACCAGGCGACGACGCCGACGACGGCAAGCCACGACCAGCCGGTTCGGATGTACATCGCTGCTTGCACGGGCAGAGAGACGAACCACGCGACCACCGCCTGGAGCAGGAAGACGATGCCGAGAGCACGCAGTGCCCGATGCGGACCGGTTCCGAGCATTGCCTCGTAGCGCGGATCCTCGCCCTTGCCATGGCTGCGAACCCCGATGTACGCCGACAGCCGTAACCCCCAGACCGCGACCAGGGCCAGCACCAGCGCGCGTCGCCAGCCCGGCACCGAGTGACCGGCGGACCAACCGAACCCGACGATCGCAACGATGACGAACGCCATGCCCCACACGACGTCGACGATGTTGAACCGGCCGACGACCAGGGCAACCAGCCACGCGCCGACGAACACGACCAGCAGGACCGCGAAGCTGATAGCCAACCCGGTCAGGAACGGGTGGACGGCGAAGGAGCTCACGCTCGAGTGCTGTCCGAGGCGGCGTCGTCGTACGTCCCGCGCACCGAGTGGGGCTCCCAGCCGAGCCTGGTCGCGGGCATCGCAGAGCGGCCGCCGACAGTGGTCTTGACCGAGAGGATCTGGTCGACCCCCATCCGGTTCTCGGCGAAGGTGATCGCGCCGCCGACCAGGTACAACCGCCACACCCTCGCCTGCTCGAGCCCGACCAGCTCGACCACCTCATCCCACCGCCGCTCGAACTCCTCGTGCCAGGCCTCGACGGTGCGGACGTAGTGCTCGCGCAGCGCGTGGACGTCGCGGATCTCGAAGCCGGCCGAGTGAATCAGCGCGAGGAGCTCGGGCAGCGGCCGCATGTACATGTCCGGCGCGATGTATCTCTCGATGAACGGCCCGCCGCCGGGATGGTTCGGCGCGTGCGACATCTGCTGCACGACCAACCGCCCCTCGTCGCGAAGCAGCGCGTGCAGTCGCGCGAGGAAGGCCGGGTAGTTGGCCTGGCCGACGTGCTCGCCCATCTCGATCGTCGTCACTGCGTCGTACGGGCCGTCCGCGATGTCCCGGTAGTCCTGCAACCGCAGGTCGACCAGATGCTCGAGGCCCTCGGCCACGATCCGTGCCTGCCCGAATGCGTGCTGCTCGCGCGAGATCGTCACGCCCGTGACGTGCGCGCCGTACTCCTTGGCGGCGTGGATCGACAGCGCTCCCCAGCCGCACCCAACGTCGAGCAGCCGAACGCCGGGCCGCAGGTCGAGCTTGCGGCAGATCAGGTCGAGCTTGTCCCGCTGCGCGTCGGACACCGTGTACGACGGGTCGTCGCTCGTCCAGTAGCCGCACGAGTAGGCGAGGTGGTCGTCGTCGAGCAGCAGCGAGTACAGCGCGTTCGACAGGTCGTAGTGATGGCTGATCGACGTGGCGTCGCGGCCGCGGCTGTGGAGCCGCCCGCGCGGCCGGGCTTCCGAGGCGGGCGGCGGAAGCGGGCGCCCGATGACGCCGAGCGAAGCCACTGCACGCAGCGCCCGGGCGACCGTCGACGGCCGCAAATCGGCGCGAAGGTTGCGTTCGCGTACAGCGGCCCAGATCCGCCGGTAGGCGTCGGCCAGGTCGCCGTCGACGTCGAGCTCGCCGGTCACGTAGGCGCGGGCCAGCCCGATCTCGCCGGGCGCCCACAACAGCCGGCGCAGCGCCGACGGCGAGTTCAGCACGACGGTCGGAGCCGCGGCGTCCCCGGCGCTGATCATGCTGCCGTCCCAACCGCGCAGGTGCACGGGCAGGCTGCCGCCGAACAGCGGGGTGACCACCGGTTCGAGGGCGGCGGCGACCGTGCTCATGGTCGCTCTCGGGCAAGGGTGAGCTGCGCGACGTTCAGGTAGCCGGCCCGAAAACCCGCCTCGCAGTAGGCGAGGTAGAACGTCCACATCCGGCGGAACGTCGGGTCGAACCCGAGCTGGTCGACGCGGTCGGCCGCCGCAGTGAACCGCTCCCGCCACTGCCGAAGCGTGTCGGCGTACGACGACCGCATGTGCAGCCGGTCGACGACCTGCAGGGAGGTGTGCTGCGCACAGACCTCGTCGATGACTCGCTCCGAGAGCAGCAGGCCGCCCGGGAAGATGTACTTGTGGATCCAGGTCCACGAGGACCGGCTGGCCATCAGCCGCTCGTGCGGCATGAGGATCGCCTGCAGCCCGATCCGGCCGCCCGGTCCCAGCCGGTCGTCGAGAGTGCGGAAGAACGTCGGCCACCAGCGCTCGCCGACCGCCTCGATCATCTCGACGCTCACGATGGCGTCGAAGCGGCCGACCACGTCGCGGTAGTCCTGAATGCGGATGTCGACCCGGTCGGACAGCCCGGCGGCACTCACCCGTTGCCGGGCCAGCGCGGCCTGCTCTTCCGACAGCGTCAACGACGTGACGTGCGCACCGCGCTGCGCGGCACGGAGCGCGAGCTCGCCCCATCCGGTGCCGATCTCGAGCACCGTGCGGTCCGGGCCGACCGCTGCCACGTCGAGGATCCGGTCGATCTTCCGCCGCTGGCCGGTAGCGAGGTCCTCGCCGGGCCGCTCGAGCAGCGCCGACGAGTAGGTCATGGTCTCGTCGAGAAAGGTCGCGAACAGCTCGTTCGACAGGTCGTAGTGGCGAGCAATGTTGCGCCGCGCACCACGACGGTCGTTGTCCTCGTTCGGGGGGAACTGCTTGTCGTACCAGCGGCGCAGCCACTGCAAGGGCGGCGGCACGAGGGTGGCGAGGTTGCGCGCCATGGGGGTCAGCACCGCGACGAGGTCGTCACAATCCCAGTCGGCTGCCATGTAGGACTCACCGAAGCCGATCAGCCCGTCGCGGCCGAGTCGGCTGAAGAAGCGAGCGGAGTCGGCCACCCGAAGCGTCGGTGCGCCCGGACGGCCCCACGCCGTACCGTCCTCGAGCACGACCCGGATGCCGGTCCGGCCGGCGACGCGGTGCAGCAACGCTCGCGCGATCGCGGCGCGCAAGGGCGCCGGCGTCGGCGGCAGCATCGCCGGCCAGCGCCGGTAGTCGATCGCAAGCGGGCCGGCCACCTCTTGTACGGCGGTCATGACGACGCCTCCCGTGCGATCCGAGCCGGGCGCGGCTCGACCCGCAACCCCCGGAGGTACAGGCGGACGCCCTGCCAGCGGATCAGTGCGCTCACCCACAGTGACGTTACTGCGGTGGCCAGTCCGGCCGCGACCAGACCGGTCGACGGCCGTCGACTCCCGCGCAGGCTGGCAACGAACGGTGGCATGCCGTCGCGCTCCAGCGTCACGCTCACCGACACGCGTGCGCCCGGATCGGAGACGACGATCCGATAGTGACCGTCGACCCGGTTGAACGGTGACACGTACATCTGCTTCTCGATCCGCTCGTCGACTCGTCCGTCCGGTCCCGGTCGCAGTACGTACGCGTGCCGGTCGCCGTAGGTGTTGTGTACCTCGGCGACCACGGCCTGAAGCACGCCGGAGCGGTCGTAGCACCAGTGCAGGCTCAGCGGGTTGAACACGTGGCCGAGCGCGCGGGCGTTCGCCAGCATCAGGACCCGGCCACCGTCGAGGCCCAAGCCGTGCGCCGCGAGCAGCTCCCCGATGTTGTCGCGGATCCGCGTGGTCGACGATCCGATGTGATCGCCGGCGTCGAACCGCGCCAGCCAGCGCAGGCCGGACGGCAGGGTCGGCAGCTCGTCGAGGTCGACCAACCAGGTCCGGGTCCGGTAGCGGAACCGGTTGCGAAGGGGCGTCTGCCGCGAGTGGCTGATCACCGCGTCGTACGTCGTCGCCTTCACTGCCGCTCCCACTCGACGCCGAACGAGCGTGCGGCCTCGACACCGGACCGGCAGCCGTCCTCGTGGAAGCCCCAGCCCTGGTAGGCGCCGGCGTACGCGATCCGGCCGTCGTTCAACGCGGCGAGGCCGGACTGCGCCGTGACCGCCTCGACGTCGAAGATCGGGTGCTCGTAGTCCATCTCCCGCACGATCCGCTCCGGCGCGATCAGGCCGGTCGAGTTCAGGCTGACGAGGTACGGCGTCGTGGTGGCCAGCCGCTGCAGCCGGTTCATGTCATAGCTGACCATGACGTCGGCGCTCGCTGTGTCACAAGCCCGCATCAGGTAGTTCCACGATGCTCTGGCTCGAGCGCTGCGCGGTAGCACGTGCTCGTCGGTGTGCAGGGCGGTCCGGTTGCGCGTGTAACGGAAGCTGCCGAGCACTCGCCGCTCATCAGGGGTGGGCGTCGCAAGCAGGTGGAGCGCTGTGTCGGCGTGGGTTGCGACGACGACCCGATCGAACTGCTCGACGCCGCCGTCGCTGTCGCGGACGGACATGCCGTCGGCATTGCGCTGCACGACGCGCACCGGAGTGCCGAGCCGCACTGCGCTCAGCTCCTTTGCTGCCTTCTCGACATAGCTGCGCGAGCCACCGACCACGGTGCGCCACTGGGGCGAGCCGCTGATGCTGAGCATCCCGTGGTTGGCAAGGAAGGAGAACAGATAGCGCGCTGGATACCCGAGCGCCTGTTGCTGCGACGTCGACCACACGCAGGCGACCAGCGGGACGATGAAGTGCCGGCCGAAGTACGCCGTGAACTGCCCGCGGGAGAGAAACTCGCCGAGCGTCACGTCGTCGCGGCCGGAGTCGAGCAACCGTCGTGCCGAGCGGTGGAAGCGCTTCACCGCGGTCAGCATCCGCAGATACTCGACCCGGGTCAGCGAGCGCCCCTGGGCGAACAGCCCGGAGAGCCCTTTTGCACCGGCGTACTCGAGGCCGCAGCCGTCGCAACGCACGGACATGCTCATCTCGGTCGGCCGGGTCTCGACGCCGAGCTCGCCGAACAGCCGGAGCAGGTGTGGGTAGGTCCGCGCGTTGTGCACGATGAAGCCGGTGTCGACGGCCGCGATCCCGGCGTCCGGCGTGAGGATGTCGTGAGTGTGGGCGTGGCCGCCGAGCCGGTCGTCGGCCTCGTAGAGCGAGACGTCGTAGTGGCGTTGGAGCAGGTAGGCCGAGGTCAGGCCGGCCACACCGCTGCCGATGACGGCCACCCGGTCTCTGCCCGGCCGGGAGGAGCCACCCTGGGACGTGCGGAGCCGTCCGGACGTCACGACACGAATCCTTCCTCGAAGCGGGCCCTCGAGGATTGTTCGTTCAGCTCGCCGGGATCGGATCAGGTGCGCTGATGTGGAACCGGCGCAGGAACAGCAGCGAGAGCAGCACGGGAATGCCGATAGTCGGCCACATTGCCGCATAACCGTGCGTGGCCGACAGGAACGACGCATTTGCGACGGCAGCGCCGACGAGGACCGGACCGAGCACGACGCCGACCCCACGAGAGAAGTCGACCAGGCCGGCGGCCGCGCCCTGACCGGCTTCCGGCGCGAGGGTGAAGGCCAGCGCCTGCGGGAGGGTCATGAGCATCGCCCCGGCCAGCGCGCCGATCGGTAGGAGGATCGTCAGCGGCGTCGCCGTGGTGGGGAGCACTGCCAAGCACAGGGTGGTGCCGTAGACCGCCGCGGAACCCATCATTACCGGCACCATGCCGAACCGGTCGGCCAGGCGGCTGGCGATCGGCGCTCCGACCACGTAGGCGACCGCCACCAGCGCGATGAACGCGGATGCCACTGACGTCGACTTCCCGAGCCCGTGCACGATGTAGAGGACGATGAACGTCTTCAGGCCGGCAAAGCTGAACTCCCACAACATGTTTGCCACCGCGAACGCCTGCATCGTGCGGTTGTGCATGAACAGGTCCCGCGCCGAGCCGAGGAGCTCGGCCTCGTCCTCGTCCTCATCCTCATCCTCCAGGTCGCCTTCATCGAGGCCGGTCTCGCGCTGCAGGCGGATCACCGGCTTCAGCGCAAGCGTCGCGAGCGCGAGCGCGATCGCGCCGAGCACGAAGGGAAGCGGCTTCCACACGGTCAGCAGCAGGCCACCGGAGATCAATGCGACTCCCAGGCCGGCGCCTCGCTGCACCGCCTGCGCGGACTGTGCCCGCGCGAAGAGCCGGCGCGGCAGCACGTCGGCGTAGATCGCACGGTAGGGCGGGTAATAGAGGTAGTAGCCGACGAAGAACAGCAGGATCGCGACACCCGCGAGCTGGTACGTCGGCACGAACGGCAGTAGCACGAGACCGGCCGCCGCGAGCGGCGCTCCGATGATCACGAACGGCAACCGGCGGCCGATTCTGGTCGGGGAGTTGATCCGGTCGGACAGTGCTCCGGAGACCAGCGGAACCCACAGGGCGAACGCGCCTTCACCGCCGATCAGAGCACCGACCTTCGCCCGTGAATGGGTGAGCGCGAGCAGTGGCAGCGGACCGTAGGTCGTGAGGATCGTGATGCCGAACGCGAGACCGAAGGTCGGCAGGCCCAGGACGAGCAACAACGGTCGCGCCTCGGTGGCTGTTGTGTACCGGCCGGGCAGCTCGAGGCGGAACCTGCGGAGGCGTTCGAATCGTCCGGGTGGGGAGACGAACTGCATCGCGGTGGGGGAGGCCGGTTGGCAGTCGGCCGGCTCCGGCGCGGGCTCGGACGCCGACGGTCCCGGTGTCAGCTTGCGGATGCGGTCCCTCGCGACACGATCAGACTGTGCGACTCGCAGACCAGCTCGCCGTCGGTGGTCGAGATGTCGGTGCGGGTCTTCATCAGCTCGTTGGTGCCAGCGTCTCGGATCGACTCGATCGTCGTCGTGGTCGTGAGGACGTCGCCGGGGTGCACCGGCCGGTGGTGGACGAAGCGCTGCTCGCCATGGACCACGAGTGAGTAGTCGAGCCCGAGCTCGGAATCATTGATCGGGCCGCCGCCCGGGATGCTCGCGCCGACGGTGATGAGGAAGGTCGGCGGGGCGATCACGTCGCGGTAGCCGAGCGCCTGTGCGGCCTCCGGATCCGTGTACACCGGCTGCGGGTCCCCGATCGCCGCCGCAAAGCGGCGAATGTGCTCGCGTGAGACCTCGAACGTGCCGCCGCCGTCGTACGAGCGACCGACCAGATCGCGGTTCAAGGGCACGACATCCTCCGCAGCTGTGCCGGTATCAGTCGACGCTAGCAGCGGTGAGCAGACGAACCCGATCATGACCGGCGCGTTGCCACAACCGCAGTCGCATCGAGATCCGCCGACCGGACGACCGACGATGTGAGGCCCGCGCCCGCCATGATCGCCGCCGCTGCCGCGACCTGAACCTCCGCGACTTCGATCAGCAGTCGCCCGGCCGGCGTCAGCCATTCCGCGGCTTCGCCAACGACCCGCCGGTGCAGATCGAGCCCGTCCGCCCCGCCGTCGAGTGCGATGCGCGCCTCGTGCTCGCGCGCCTCGCTCGGCATCAGCCCGATCTCGGCCGAGGGTACGTACGGTGCGTTGACGGCAAGGATGTCGATCCGCCCTCGCAGGGTTGCCGGCAAAGCAGCGAACAGGTCGCCCGCGAGCACAGTGCCGAGCGGGCCGACATTGCGGCGCGCGCAGCGCACCGCTGCAGGGTCGATGTCCACCGCGTAGAGCTCCGGTCGGTCGAGCCGCGCGGCGATCGTGATGCCCACCGCGCCGGTGCCGCAACACAGGTCGACCACAACCGCGTTCGGTGGGGCGTTCAGGACGGCGAGGTGGACCAGCAGCTCGGTACGCCGTCGGGGCACGAACACGCTGGGGTCGACCGCGATCCGGCGGCCGGCGAACTGCGCCCAGCCGAGGACGTGTTCGAGCGGAGCGCCGGCGACCCGGGCCGCCACCATCCGTTCGACCTCGGCCGGCGCCGAGGTCTCGGCAAGGATCAGCGCGGCCTCGTCCTCCGCGTACACACAACCGGCGCGGCGCAGGCGGGCGACGATCTCGGCGCGGTCAGCCATCGGTCGCGATCCGTGGTGCGCTAGCCGGGCCGGCGGTGCACGCTGACGGCATAGCCGCCGCTCTCGTACGGCGTGCGGTCCCAGGTCGCGAACCTCTCGACGAGCTCCAGACCGGCCGCCGCGCACCAGCGGTCGTAGTCGGGCAGCCCGAACGGCGCCTCCGCAAGCGGCAGGTGAGCCGGGTCCAGGCCGAATCCCGCCACCAGGAGGCCGCCGGGCGCCAGCCGGTCGGCAAGCAAGCCCACGACTTCGGCCTCGGTGCCGGGTGCGAGCAGCGGCATCACGTTTCCTGCCGTCACCACCAGGTCGAAGTGCTCCGCGAGCTGATCGACGTCGAGCAGGTCGGCGAGCACCCAGCGGACGTCGGTCGACGTCTCGCGCGCCTGCGCCAGCATCGCCGGGTCACTATCGATGCCGACACACCGGAAGCCGAGCTCGGCGAGCTTGAGCGCAACCCGACCGGTGCCGCATCCAGCGTCGAGAACCAACCCGCCCGCGCGAGCCAGCGATGCCACGAACCGCGCCTCGCCGTGCAGATCGGCACCGGCCGCGGCGAGTGCGGCGAACCGCGCGTTGAAGGCCTCGACGCCCTGCCCTCCGGTCGCCGTTGCCCATCGGCTCTCGTTCATCCGCCCTGACCCATCGCGGCTAGCCTCCCGCGTGCGCATCGAACGCTTCGAGCCGGGGCTGCGCCCAGTCGTGTTGTTGTGGCGGCCACGACCGGCCGGCGCTGGACCGCCGCTCCGAAAGGTGATAGTAATTAGATATCACTTTTGAGAGGACACGACGATGAGCAACCAAGAGCCCGTGCCGCCGGTGGATGCCAGCCCGGTCGGGCACGGCGGAGCAAGGGTCACCATCTCCGAGCATCCGGCGCTGGCGATCAACGGTTGGTGGGGCGTGCTGTTCCTGGCGGTATGCGTCGTCCTCGCGATCCTGCTGGCGCAGACCGGCGCGCCAGGAACGGCAGCGATCCCGGTGGTGCTCGCCGGGCTCGTGATCGGCTCGCTGGTCATCGTGCCACCGGGCCACACGTCGGTGATCCAGTTCTTCGGCACCTACATCGGGACGGTCCGCAAGCCCGGCTTCCGGTGGGTTCTGCCCCTGACCAACCGCAAGGGAATCAGCGTCCGGGTACGCAACTTCGAGACCAACCACCTGAAAGTCAACGACGCCGACGGCAACCCGGTCGAGATCGCCGCGATCGTCGTCTGGCAGGTCGCAGACACGGCCAAGGCGAACTACGCCGTCGACAACTACCTCGACTTCATCCGGGTGCAGGCCGAGTCGGCGCTGCGGCACGTCGCGACCAGCCATCCCTACGACAACTCGAACGAGGGCGGCACCTCGCTTCGGGGATCGACCGACGTGGTGGCAGGGGAGCTGGCACAAGAGGTGGCGCAACGGGTGGCGCTGGCCGGGCTCGAGATCGTCGAGGTTCGCATCAGCCACCTCGCCTACTCCGCCGAGATCGCGCAGGCGATGTTGCGCCGGCAGCAGGCCAATGCCGTGGTGGCAGCGCGCTCGCGGATCGTCGAAGGCGCCGTGGGCATGGTCCGGATGGCGCTCGAGGAGCTCGACGACCAGGGCATCGTGGACCTGGATGAGGAGCGCAAAGCCGCGATGGTCAGCAACCTGATGGTCGTGTTGTGCGGCGACCAGCCGGCATCGCCCATCGTCAACACCGGCACGCTCTATTCGTGACCAGCCCGTCGTGACTCGCGAGCGCAAGCAAGTACTCCTGCGGATCGATCCGCAGGTGCACGACGCGCTGGCCCGATGGGCGGATGACGAGCTGCGCAGCGTCAACGCGCAGATCGAGATCCTGCTCCGCAATGCGCTGGCCGACGCCGGTCGGATGCCGAAGAAGGCGGCGCCGCTTCCCCGGCGTGGCCGGCCCCCCGGCAGCTGAGCGGGACGGTCCCTCAGGCCTCGGCCGGAAGCACGTCGACGTGCGCGAGTTCGCGATCGGCGTACTCGGCGCGGATCCGCAGGTC
Organism: Mycobacteriales bacterium; assembly: GCA_035504215.1. Taxonomy (NCBI): domain Bacteria; kingdom Bacillati; phylum Actinomycetota; class Actinomycetes; order Mycobacteriales; species Mycobacteriales bacterium. The sequence goes on along the minus strand of DATJSI010000128.1, from coordinate 40,360 downwards.
GAAGTAGAGGTACGTCGTCGTGATCGCGACGAGTGGCGACAGGGCCGCATCGACGATGGCGGAGACGATGTAGACGACCGCGAACGATGCACTCGTCGCGAACAGCAGCAGCACTCCGACCAGTCGACGTCTTCCGGTTGGTAGGGCTCGCCGCGCACGCATGGCCCGCTCGCGTCGACCAGCCGGACTACCGGTGCGTAGCGACGGACTTCGACGTGCCACCGAGACTTCCTGGTGACGACGTGCAGGGTGTACTTCGTGTGCCTGGCCGGTTGCGCACAGCCCGCCGACGGGCGGCGATACGGTCAGAGCATGACCAGGCCGCCGGTAGCAGGCTGATCGCGTCGCGGTGAGGGCGCGGATGGCCGAGATGATGCTCAAGGGCAAGCTGCTGGTCGCCGCGCCCACGATGCTCGAGCCGACGTTCGCGCGCACCGTGATCAGCGTCCTCGAACATGGCGACGACGGTGCGCTCGGAGTGGTCATCAACCGTCCGGGCGCTGCGTCGTTGACCGAGGTGGTTCCACCGGTGGCGGAGATCGCCAGCCGGCCCGCCGTGCTGTTCGCGGGCGGGCCGGTCGAGCCGCAGGCTGCGATTGCGCTCGGGTTCGTGACCGATCACACCTCAGCGCAGTGGTGGCGGCCCGTGGTGCCGCCGATCGTCACCGTGGACCTCGACGTCGATCCGGAGATCCTGGCCGGCTCGTTGCGCGAGCTGCGGGTCTTCGCGGGTTATGCCGGTTGGTCGTCGGGGCAGCTAGAGGGAGAGATCGCCGCCGGCGCGTGGTACGTCGTCGACGGGCTCCCGCTCGACGCGTTCGATGCCGCCCCGGGCCGGCTGTGGTCGGCCGTGTTACGACGGCAGCCGTGGCCGCTGTCCGCGGTGGCAAGCTGCCCGCTCGACCCGACGATGAACTGAAAGCCACCACCGACCACAGCCAGAGGAGGCCGATCGTGCCGGTTGCACCGAGCGGGGAACAGATCGAGATCCGCTTCGGCGAGCAACGCGCCGTTGTCGTCACTGTCGGCGGCGGCCTGCGGGAGTACACCGTCGGAGGTGCCGCCGTGCTCGACGGGTACGCCGTCGACGCGATGGCTGACGGGGCGCGCTGCCAGACCCTGGTCCCGTGGCCGAATCGCGTACAGGACGGGAAGTGGACCTGGCACGGGGACGACCGGCAGCTCGCGCTGACCGAGCCCGAGCAGCACAACGCGATCCACGGCTTGGTCCGGTGGTCGGTCTGGCGGGTCGACCGGCACGACGAGGCGAGCGCCACCGTGGTGTGTACGTCGTACCCCCAGCCCGGCTACGCCTGGCCGATCGAGGTGCGCAACACCTGGACGCTCGGACCCGATGGGCTCGAGGCCGAGACGACGATCGTCAACCTCGGCGACTCACCGGCGCCCGTGGCCTGCGGGTTCCACCCCTACCTGACCGTCGGCACCGCGACCGTCGACGACGCGATCCTCACCATCCCCGGCAAGACCCGGATCCTCACCGGCGCCCAGCAGATACCGACCGGGCGAGAGTCCGTCGAGGGGACCGACTACGACTTCCGCTCGCCGCGCCGGATCGGCGACCTCGAGATCGACCACACCTATACGGACCTGCAGCGCGACGCCGACGGACGAGCCCGGCTGCGGCTGGCCGCTCCTGATGGTTCCCGGCAGGTCACGGCGTGGATCGACGAGGCGTTTGGCTACCTCGAGATCTACACCGGGCACACGCTGCCCGACCCGGCCCGCCGTCGCCAGGGGCTCGGTGTCGAACCCATGTCGGTGCCGCCCAGTGCCCTGGTCACCGGCGAGTCGCTCGTCGAATTGGGTCCGGAGGAGTCGTGGCAGGGACATTGGGGAATCAACCCGACCTAAACCCGCGAGAGCCTCTAACGGAGTGGGACCGGAAGCGACGGGATGAATCGCCGTACGATACCGGCCGTGCCGCACGAGGTTCGCCTGCCGCCACATCCGGCGAGCGTTGGCCGGGCCCGCCGTTTCGTGCTCGACGAGCTGAGGACGATGGGCATCGCCGACCCGAATGCCGCGGCCGAGCTCGTGGTGAGCGAGCTGGTCACGAACGCGGTGATGCACGCGGGTACGCCGATCACGGTCCGGGTCGAGCGGTGGGGTGCCGGCGCGCGGGTCGAGGTCGCCGACGGCAGCCACTCGATGCCTGGGTTGCGAGCGGTGTCGGTTGCGTCCAGCTCCGGTCGGGGGCTGACGCTGGTGGAGCATTTTGCCACGGCCTGGGGAGCGGACCGTACCGACGACGGCAAGGTCGTCTGGTTCCTCGTCGGCGACCCGGCGAAGGCGGCCGGCTGAACCCTGCCTCGAGGCAGGCAGACTGAACCCGTGGTGCTGAGCCGGGTCGGTGCGCTCGTGTCGGAAGCGGCCGGCGCCGCGCTCGCAACCGGACGGGTCGCGGTGCGCGTGGGGATCGGGCAGCCCCTGGTCCGCCCGGATCGGCTGCTGGGGATGGCCGGCGCACTGCGGCACTGGGGGATGAGTCCCGGTGCGGTCTGCGCGGTCAATGCGGCACGCGACCCGGGGCGCGTCGCGGTGATCGACGACCGGGAGCGGGTTACCTGGGCCGACCTCGACCGGCGCAGCACGGCGGTGGCGACTGCGCTGGCCGATCGCGGTGTCGTCGCCGGCGACGCGGTGGCGTTGCTGGCCAGGAACTCCGCCGCTTTCGTGGTCGCGCAGGCCGCGATCAGCAAGCTCGGCGCCGACATCCTCTACGCGAACACCGGGTTCGCGGCGCCGCAGCTCGGCGAGGTGCTGCAGCGCGAAGGCACGGTTGCCGTCGTCGCCGACGACGAGTTCGACCCGCTCCTCGACGAAGCGGTGCCCGACCTGCCCAGGTTGACGGCATGGGTCGAGGACGGCTCCGCACCCGACCTGAGCTTCGCCGCGGTCGACGCGACAACCGATCCGCCCGCGCTGCCCTCGCCCGGACGTGACAGCCGGCACGTCATCCTGACCAGTGGCACGACCGGCGCGCCACGCGGCGCGGCGCGCTCGGTGCCGGCGCCGCTCGCGGCCGTGGCCGCCGCGGTCTCGTTGCTCGATGCGATCCCGTATCGCCCCCGTCGCACCACCCTGCTGGCTGCGCCCGCCTTTCACGCCTGGGGACTGGGCAACCTGGTGGTCGCCTCGTTGCTGTCGTCGACGATCGTGATGAGCCGCCGTTTCGACCCCGCGCACACGCTCGACCTGGTGGCCGAGCACGGCGTCGACACTCTCGTCGGCGTACCGGTGATGTGCGAGCGGCTCCTCGACGTCGACCCAGCTCCCGCGACGCCCTCGCTGCGGGTCGCGGCGGTCTCCGGCTCCGCGCTTGCACCGACTTTGCCGGCGCGCTTCATGGATCGGTTCGGCGACGTCCTCTACAACCTGTACGGCTCGACGGAGGTGGCGTTCGTCAGCGTTGCCGGCCCGCACGACCTGCGGGTCGCGCCGACCAGTGCCGGCCGGGTGCTGCGCGGCGTCCGCGTCGCGCTGGTCGACGATGACGAGCAGCCGGTTGCTCCTGGGGAAGTCGGTCGCATCTTCGCCGGAAGCGGCCTGTCCTTCGAGGGCTACACCAGCGGCGAGGACAAGGTGCGGATCGGGTCGCTGGCGTCGATCGGCGACCTCGGCCATTTCGGATCGGACGGCCGGCTGTACGTCGAAGGCCGCGACGACGACATGGTGATCTCGGGTGGCGAGAACGTCTATCCGGCGGAGGTGGAGGAGCTGCTCCATCACCATCCGGCGGTCGCGGACGTCGCGGTCGTCGGGGTGACGGACGAGCGGTTCGGCCAGGCCCTGGTCGCCCACGTCGTTCGCCGTCGTGATGCCGACGTGCGGGCCGAGGAGCTCCGCCGGTACGTCCGCACGCACCTCGCGAACTACAAGGTTCCGCGCGAGGTTGTCTTTCACGACCGGCTGCCGAGAAACGAGACCGGAAAGGTCATCAAGCGCGAGCTGGCGCGCGGCTAAGCGGCGTGGTGGACCTCGCCGACCAGGGTGATCCCGGCATCGCGTAGCTGCGCCAGCGCGGCCTCGACCGTCCGTTCGGCCACGCCGGCGGTGTAGTCGAGCAGCACGGTGGTGGCGAAGCCTTCCCGGACTGCGTCGAGCGCGGTTGCCCGAACGCAGTGGTCGGTGGCGATGCCGACGATGTCGACCCGATCGACGTCACGCGCGCGCAACCAGTCCGCCAGCGACTCGCCGGCCCCATCGACGCCTTCGAAGCCGCTGTAGGCCGCTGCCCACTCGCCCTTGTCGAAGACCGCGTCGACCCGTTGGGGATCGAGGTTGGGGTGGAACTCCGCGCCCGGCGTGCCGATCTCGCAGTGCCGTGGCCAGGAGTCGACGAAGTCCGGAGTGCCCGAGAAGTGCCCGTCGGGATCACGGTGCGCGTCCCGGGTGGCGGCGACGACGGGGTAGTCGGTCTGCGCGAGCAGCGCGCTGATGCTGGCTGCGACCGCCGCTCCGCCCGCCACCGGGAGCGAGCCGCCTTCGCAGAAGTCGTTCTGTACGTCGACCACGATCAACGCCGTGACCACTGCCGCGCCTCCTCCATGAGGGTGTCGATCGCTGGCTCGCCGGGTGAGAGCTTCATCGCGTGTTCGGGTAGCTCGGCGATCGATGCCGCGCACCGCTCGCGCGCCGCGCTGAGGCGCACGTCCGCGACCGCCTCGCCGTCCCTGACCGCCGCGCACTGCAGCGGTCGACCGTGGCGCCCGCCCGCCATCGGGAGCGTTTTGACGAGCTCGGCGACTGCGATGCCGTTGTCGAGCTGCCGGGCCGCGTACTTGCGACCGCCATGGGTGGCCTTGCCGAGCGAGCGTTTCTCGACCGGGGTCCACTCACCGTCGTCGCGCCGGCGTGCGACCAGCTTGTAGACGAAGCCGGCGGTCGGGTTGCCGCTGCCCGTCACCAGCGAGGTGCCTACGCCGTACCCGTCGATCGGCGCCGAGGCCAGACCGGCGATCGCGTACTCGTCGAGGTCGCCGGTCACCACGATCCGCGTCTGGCCGGCTCCGAGCTCGTCGAGCAGTGTCCTCGCCATCCGGGCCTGGGTCGGCAGGTCGCCCGAGTCGAGCCGGATCGCTCCGAGGGTCGGCCCGGCGACCTCGATCGCGGTCCGGATCCCTTGAATCACGTCGTAGGTGTCGACCAGCAGGGTCGTGCCGCGCCCGAGCGCGTCGACCTGCGCCTGGAACGCCGTCCGCTCGTCGTCGTGCACCATCGTGAAGGCGTGCGCGGCGGTGCCGGCGGTCGGGATTCCCCAGCGCTGACCGGCCGCGAGGTTGGATGTCGTGGCAAAACCGGCGATGTAGGCCGCCCGGGCCGCCGCGACCGCCGCGATCTCATGAGTCCGCCGCGAGCCCATCTCGATACATGGCCGGCCACAGGCGGCGCCGATCATGCGGGCTGCCGCCGTGGCGACCGCGCTGTCGTGGTTGAGGATCGACAGCACGATCGTCTCGAGCACGACGCACTCGGCGAAGCCGCCTTCGACGGTGAGGACCGGCGAGCCGGGAAAGTAGACCTCGCCCTCGGCGTACGCGTCGATCGAGCCACCGAACCGGAACTCCGCCAGCCAGTCCCGGGTGCGGTCGTCGATGACCCGGCTTTCGGCCAGGTAGGCAAGCGAGTCCTGGTCGAAGCGGAACCGGGACAGGTCGTCGAGAAGACGGCCGAGCCCGGCGACCACCGCATAGCGGCGGCGTCCCGGAAGCGAGCGCGCAAAGACCTCGAACACGCAGCGCCGGTCGGCCTGGCCGCTGCGCAGCGCAGCGTCGACCATCGTCAGCTCGTACCGGTCGGTGAGCAGCGCGGAGGTGTTCACACGTGCACCTCATCAGGTGCCCGATCGCCGGCGTGCGGGAGGGGCTTCTGGATGCCGCGGGTGAGGGTCAGGATCACCCCGACGACGACCGCGCAGGTCGCGATGCCGGTGCGGATCGTGAACGGCTCGTCAAGGATCAGCGAGCCGAGAATGACGGCGACGACCGGGTTCACGAACGCGTACGTCGTGACGAGCGAGAGCTGGGCATTGCGGAGCAGCCAGACGTAGGCGCTGTAGGCGACCAGCGACCCGATGACCGTGAGGTAGGCGAACGCGAGCCACGCGTGGGCGGTGAGCTCGTCGGTGTGGAACTGCGCGAACTCGCCGAGCGCGGCGGCCGTGATGAGGCAGGCGATCCCGCCGCACAGCATCTCCATGCCGGTCGTGACCAGCGGACGGCGTGGCGTGGGGGCGTTGGTGGACCACACCGTTCCTGCCGCCCAGGAGAGGGCGGCGATGACGAGGATCAGGATGCCCGCTCCACTCGCGCGCCCGCTTCCGGTGCCGATGACCATCGCGCCGACGCCGGTGAAACCGAGGACGAGGCCGACGAAGTGCCGCCCGGTCATGCGCTCCCGGCCGATTGCTGCCGCGATCAACGCCGCCCAGATCGGGATGGTCGAGATCATGACTGCAGTGATGCCCGAGGGAACCTTGCGCTCGGCCAGCGTGACCAGGCCGTTGCCGCCGAACGGCAGCGCGATCCCGATGACGGCCGCGGCGTACCACTGCCGCCAACCCAATGGGTCGGGGGCGCCGTCTGCGGCCGGTCGCCGGGCCGTTGCCGCGATCATGACCACCCCGGCGAGCGTGAACCGGACACCGGCGAGCAGCAGGGGCGGCACGCCCTCGCCGTGGGTCGGATGGACGGCGACGCGGATCGCGAGGTAGGTCGAGCCCCAGATCAGGTAGATCGCGACGAGCGCAGCCCAGACCTTGCCCTGGTTGGAACTGCGCCCCATTTCTCGTGCAACTCCCTGCTTCGACGTAGATGTTCCCCTACCGCCGATCCGAGCGCGGTGCCACCATTGAGCCATGACTGCGCCCGCGATCGAGCGCACCCACAGCCCTGTCCCCGAGGATGACGTCGACGTCGAGCGTCCCTGGGTCGCGATCGTCTGGAACGATCCGATCAACCTGATGACCTACGTGACCTGGGTGTTCCAGAAGCTGTTCGGCTACAGCAAGGAGAAGGCGACCAAGCTCATGCTGGACGTCCACACCAAGGGCCGTGCGGTCGTCAGCTCCGGCAGCCGCGAGCAGGTCGAGCACGACGTCGAACGGCTGCACGCCGCGGGGCTGTGGGCCACCGTGGCGCAGGACTGACGGGTGAGCTCGGTCCGGCGTCGCGGCCGGCGGGTACGAATCAGCCTGACCCTCGACGAGATCGCCATCCTGCTCGACCTGTTCGGCCAGATCATCGTGCTGCTCGGCCACGGGGATCACCCCGGTGAGCACGCCGACGGCACGATGCCGGAGCCGGGAGAACGCGACGACGCGGACATCGATACCGAGCTGCTCGAGCGGCTGCTCGACACGCCGGCCGAAATCGAGCCACCGACCGACCCGGTGCTGCGCCGGCTGCTGCCGGACGGCTACCGCAACGACGACAACGCCGCCGGTGAGTTCCGCCGGCTCACCGAGGGCAGCCTGCGGGCGACCAAGCGCTCCGCCGTGCAGCGGGTGGTCGACGACCTCACGGCGGCCGTCGCCGGTAGCGACCACGACGGCGAGGTCCAGCTCGAGCTCAAGGCGACCGACGCGGAGGAGTGGCTGCCGGCGTTCACCGATCTGCGACTCGCCCTCGGCACCCGAATCGGAGTGACCGAGGACGTTGCCGACGAGCTGGCCACGGTGCCGCCGGGCACGGCCCGGCACGCAGAGCTCGAGACGTATGACTGGATCACGTGGCTGCAGAACGCGATCGTGCTCGCCGTACTGCGCTGAGCGGGTTGGGACGTCGTAGCCTCGCCACGTGCTTCGGATCAGCCGGGACCTGCACGACCAGATCGTCGAGCACGCCCGCCGCGACCATCCCGACGAGGCGTGCGGGGTGCTCGCCGGCCCGGCCGGGAGCGACCGGCCGGCGCGATTCGTCCCGATGATGAACGCCGAGCGCTCGCCGACCTTCTACCGCTTCGACTCCATGGAGCAGCTGCGGGTGTGGCGTGGCATGGACGAGCGCGACGAGGAGCCGGTGGTGATCTACCACTCCCACACCGCGACCGAGGCCCGGCCGTCGCGCACGGACATCAGCCTGGCGAGCGAGCCGACCGCGCACTACGTGCTGGTGTCCACGCGGGCGCCGGACGAGACCGAGTTCCGCAGCTTCCGGATCATCGACGGCGAGGTCACCGAGGAGCCGGTCGAGATCGTCGGCTGAGACCGTGCAGGGGCGGAATCGCCAGCCGGCGGACGGCGTTTGCGAAAATATGACTATGGCGATCGAAGTAGGCATCCCGACGATCCTGCGCACCTACACCGGCGGCGAGAAAGCCGTGGAGGGGTCCGGGCAGACGCTGGCTGACCTCTTCGTCGACCTCGACTCGCGCTACACCGGGCTGCGCGACCGCCTGGTGGGCACGGACGGCACACTCAACCGCTTCGTCAACGTGTACCTGAACGACGAGGACGTCCGCTTCCTCGGCGGTCCCGAGACGCCGCTGGCCGACGGCGACGTCGTCACGATCCTGCCTGCGGTCGCCGGCGGCTGATGTTGTCCTGATGGCTCGGTTCGACTCGCTCCTCGACTCCCTCGGCGGCACCCCGCTGGTCGGGCTGCCGCAACTCTCGCCGTCGCGCGAGGTCAGGCTGTGGGGCAAGCTCGAGGACCGCAACCCGACCGGCTCCGTGAAGGACCGTCCGGCGATTGCCATGGTCGAGCTGGCGGAGACCGCTGGTCGGCTCACGCCCGGCTGCACCGTGCTCGAGCCGACCAGCGGCAACACCGGAATCTCGCTCGCGATGGTCTGCAAGCTCAAGGGGTACCGGCTGATCTGCGTGATGCCCGAGAACACCTCGGTCGAGCGCCGGCAGCTGCTCGAGATGTACGGCGCGCAGATCATCACGTCGCCGGCCGCAGGCGGCTCAAACGAGGCGGTCGCGGTCGCGAAGAAGCTCGCCGCCGAGCATCCGGACTGGGTGATGCTCTACCAGTACGGCAACCCGGCCAACTCGCAGGCGCACTACGACACGACCGGCCCGGAGATCCTCGCCGACTGCCCGGAGATCACGCACTTCGTGGCGGGGCTTGGAACGACCGGCACCTTGATGGGGTGCGGCCGGTTCCTGCGCGAGCACGTGCCGGGCATCCGCATCGTCGCCGCCGAGCCGCGGTACGGCGAGCTCGTCTACGGCCTGCGCAACATCGACGAGGGCTTCGTGCCGGAGCTTTACGACCCCGACGTGCTCGACTCGCGTTTCTCGGTCGGCCCGGCAGACGCGTTGCGGCGCACCCGCCAGCTGATCGAGGAAGAAGGCATCTTCGCGGGGATCTCGACCGGCGCGATCCTGCACGCGGCGCTCGCCCAGGCCGACCGCGCCGTGAAGGCCGGCGAACGCGCGGACATCGTCTTCATCGTCGCCGACGGCGGCTGGAAGTACCTCAGCACCGGCGCCTACGACGGCACCATTGAGCAGGCCACCGAGAAGATCGAGGGCCAGCTCTGGGCCTGAGCCGGCAAATTGTCTTATTTCAGGTTTGCGGACTATTTGGCTAATTCGCTCCGCGCGCTCTACCGATACGCCTATTGCCAAAAGTATTGCCAGCTCTTGACCATTCCTGTTCGGCCGTGCTGGAATCCGTGTCGATTATTCCCAGACGGGCCAGGAGGTGGGTCGTGCGGCAATCATTTGGTTTGCGGGTCAGGCGGGCGTTAGGAAAATCCCTTGCGGCGGGAATATGCGTGGCTGCGGTGCTGGGTAGCGGCGCGGTTGCCGCTGCCTCGACGATCGGGCCGGGTGGGGGTGGTTGCAGCTGGACTGTTGCATCGGGCGGCTCGAACGACACCCAGGGTTGGGTCAAGATCAGCGAAAATACGTGTGGATATAAGTTCCGAGTTGCGATCAACTGCTACCAGTTCATCGAGGGGTCTAATGCGGAGCAAGGCAACTTCTTTGGCCCCGCAGTAAGCACCGGCACGAGCAAGGAGACCTGCGGCTGGGGCAATTTCTATGCACTGAGCTGGCAGATCAACCGTGAGTCGGGCGCCGGCTGGAAACCGGACCCGGTCAGCGCCGTGATGCTAACCGAAATGCCGATACCTGATTCGGGTTCGTAGCGGCTGCGTCGCGGTAAAGATTCGCTCGACGGAGCGGCTGGGCATCGCCGGGCACGGTCATGGGCTCGGCGATGCCCGGATGCAAGGATGGGTGTGTGGACGCGCCGATCGGGATCTTCGACAGCGGGGTCGGCGGGCTCACCGTCGCCCGGGCGGTCATCGACCAGCTGCCCGCCGAGTCGATCGTCTATGTCGGTGACACAGCCAACGGCCCGTACGGCCCGCGGCGGATCGCCGACGTGCGCGCGCTCGCGCTCGCCGTCCTCGACGACCTGGTCGACAACCACGGCGTGAAGCTGCTCGTGATCGCCTGCAACACGGCCAGCTCCGCGTGCCTGCGCGATGCGCGCGAGCGCTACTCGATTCCCGTGGTCGAGGTCATCCAGCCCGCCGTGCGCCGGGCGGTGGCCGTGACCAGAAACCAGCGGATCGGCGTCATCGGCACCGCGGCGACGATCACGAGCAAGGCTTACGACGACGCGTTCGCGGCGGCGACCCACGTGTCGCTGACCACTGCGGCGTGCCCGCAGTTCGTGGAGTACGTCGAACGCGGTGACACGCACAGCCCGGCCCTTTTGTCGGTCGCGGAGGACTACCTCGAACCGGTCGTTGCCGCCGGGGTCGACACGCTCGTGCTGGGCTGCACGCACTATCCGCTGCTCACCGGGGTGATCTCCTATGTCGTCGGGGATGCGGTAACCCTCGTGTCGAGCGCGGAGGAGACGGCCAAGGACGTCTACCGGGAGCTGGCCGGGTCGGTCGGCTTCCGCGACGAGTCGCTCCCGCCGCCGGAGCACCGTTTCCTCGCGACCGGAGACCCGGAACCGTTCGCCCGCCTCGGCCGGCGGTTTCTCGGTCCTGAAATCGGCGAGGTCGCCGCAGCGCTGCCGGCATGAGGCTCACCATCGTCGGGTGCTCGGGCACCTACCCGGGACCGGGCTCGCCGTGCTCGTCGTACCTCGTCGAGGAGGACGGCTTCCGGCTGGTGCTGGACATGGGCAACGGCTCGCTCGGCCCGCTGGACGAAGCGTGCGGGCTGCTCGAGCCGGACGCGGTCGTGATCAGCCATCTGCACGGCGACCACTACTTCGACCTGCTGACCTACACCTACGTGCGGCACTACCACCCGGCCGGATCGGCACCGGTGCTTCCGGTCTATGGGCCGAGCGGCCTGCCCGGCGTGATCGAGGATCCCGAGGACCCGGTCGAAGGGGTGTACGACGTACGCCCGATCGACTCGGAGCGGACGATTGACGTCGGACCGTTCGAGATCACGCTGCGGCGGATGAACCACAGTGTCGAGACCTACGGGATGCGGATCAGCGCCGGCGGACGGACCATCGCCTACAGCGCGGACACGGCGCCGTGTGATGCGCTGACCGACCTCGCCCGCGACGCGGATCTGATGCTGTGTGAGGCGTCGTTTCTCGACGGCGAGCACAACCCGCCCGGACTGCACATGACCGGCGGCGACGCCGGCGCGCACGCGACCCGGGCCGGCGCCGGTCGGCTCGTGCTCACCCATCTGGTGCCGTGGGGGGACGTCGACCGTACCCTCGCCGGGGCGACCGCGAGCTACAGCGGCGACATCGCGATCGCGCACTCGCTGGACCGATTCGAGATCTGACCGAGAGGCATCGCACCTGTGAGCGAACCCACTGCCACCCGTCCCGATGGCCGCGCGCCGGACGCTCTGCGCGAGGTCCGGATCACCCGGCGCTGGCTGGATCATGCGGAGGGCTCGGTGCTCGTCGAGTTCGGTCGGACCCGCGTGCTGTGCGCCGCGTCGGTGACCGAAGGCGTGCCGCGGTGGCGCAAGGGCAGCGGGCTCGGCTGGGTCACGGCGGAGTACGCGATGCTTCCACGCTCCACGCACACGCGCAGCGACCGCGAGTCGGTCAAGGGCCGGATCGGTGGCCGCACGCACGAGATCTCACGTTTGGTGGGCCGTTCGCTGCGCGCGGCGATCGACTACAAGGCTCTCGGCGAGAACACGATCGTCATCGACTGTGACGTCCTGCAAGCCGACGGTGGCACGCGTACGGCGGCGATCACGGGCGCCTATGTCGCGCTCGCCGACGCCGTGTCGTGGCTGCGCGCGCGCAACGCGCTGGCGGCCGGCGAGCCGCTCGTCTCGTCCGTCGCCGCAGTCAGTGTCGGCATCGTCGACGGGGTTCCCTGTCTCGACCTCTGCTACGACGAGGACGTCAAGGCAGAGACGGACATGAACGTCGTCTGCACCGGTGACGGCCGGTTCGTCGAGGTGCAGGGAACGGCCGAGGGGGCGCCGTTCGATCGGGACGAGCTCAACCGGTTGCTCGACCTCGCGGTCAAGGGCTGCGCCGAGCTGACCGCGCTGCAGGAGGCGGCGTTGCGGGAGTGACCGCCACGGTCGTCCTCGCGACGCGCAACAAGGGCAAGATCGAAGAGCTGCGCCGCATCCTCGACCCGTACGACGTCGAACTGCTCGGCCTCGACGCCTACCCGGACCTCGCCGACGTGGTCGAGACCGGCGCAACCTTCGCGGACAACGCACTGCTCAAGGCGCACGCCGCCTGCCGGGGCACCGGGCTGCCGTCGATCGCCGACGACAGCGGGCTCGCGGTCGATGCGCTGAACCAGATGCCCGGCGTACTGTCCGCGCGCTGGGCCGGCCGGCACGGCGACGACGTCGCGAACCTCGAGCTGGTCCTCGCCCAGATCTCCGACCTGCCCGACAGCCGCAGGGGAGCAGCATTCGTCTGCGCTGCTGCCGCCGCGATGCCGGACGGTCGCGACGTCGTCGTGGAAGGCCGGCTGGCCGGCCACCTCGCTCGCTCCCCGCGCGGGTCGAACGGGTTCGGCTACGACCCGATCTTCGTGCCGCTCGACGACGATCGGACGACCGCGGAGATGCCGCCCGAGGAGAAGGACGCGATCAGCCACCGGGGAAAGGCGTTCCGCGCGCTTGCCCCGCTGCTCGCCGGCCTGCTGGGAAGCGGAGAGTCGCGCGCGGCCCGAGCCTGACACCATGGACGGCGGGGTCGTAGCCCAATGGCAGAGGCACGTGCCTTAGGAGCACGCCAGTGCGGGTTCGAATCCCGCCGACCCCACGAGATGACCAGCGCGGACAGGAGTGAGACGCGAATGGCAGCGCAGCCGGTGCCGGAGGTCGACGTCGCCGTTGTCGGCGGCGGCCCGGCCGGGCTGGCGGCAGCGGCCGAGGCGGCGAAAGGCGGGCTGCGCGTCGTCGTCCTCGAGCGGGGGCACGCGATCGGTGAACCGGTCCGCACCAGCGGCGGCAGCTTCATCAAGCCGCTTCGTGCCTTGGGGGTGCCCGAGCGTTGCTACCACCCGATCCACCGGATCCGGGTGATCGGTCCGACGACCGAGGCGTTGAAGACCTACCGCAAGGCGGTCGGGTGCGTACTCGACGTCCGGGCGACCTATCAGTGGCTGGCCCAGCAGGCGATCGAGGCCGGCGCCGAGATCAGGTTGCGCGCGCACGTCGAGGGCCCGCTGCGCAACGGTAGGGTGCGCGGCGTCTCGGCTCGCGACCCGTTTCGCGGCCGCTACGACCTGACCTCGCACGTCGTCGTCGACGCGAGCGGGCACACCGGCTTCCTGGCTCGCGACACGGGGCTGCGCGCCGGGAACGAGCGCAGCGCGGTCGGCATGGAGCTCGAGCTGCACAGTCCGGCGTACGACCAGGACGAAGTTGTCTTCTGGCTCGGCGACGCCGTCGCGCCCGGTGGCTACGGCTGGGCGTTCCCCTGCGGTGACGGGCGGGTCCGCCTCGGCGTCGGGGTGGTGCGACCGGACAGCGACGCCGAGCCCAGAGTCCTGCTGGCCGGCCTCCGCGAGGAGTTCACCCGGCTGGTCGGTCCGACGGCCGGGTCCGGCCCGCTGGAGATGCACAGCGGGCTCATGCCGGTGCTCAAGCCGAACGCGACCCAGCTGGTCGCAGACGGCATCGTCGTCACCGGAGACGCCGCCGGACAGGGCTCGACGTTGCTCGGTGAAGGGATCCGCTACGCGATCCACGCCGGTCGAGGCGCGGGCCGGGCGATCGTGGGTGCCGGCGGCGACTACACCGCGCGCGGGATGGCGTCGTACCCGCGCGAGTGGCGGCGGATGAGCGGTCGCGACCTGCGAATTTCCTACGCCGTCAACGAGCGGATCTGCCGGTTCGGCGACGCGGACTGGGACCGGGTGATCCGCCGGATGGACAAGCTCACCTCGCGGCAGGCGGCGGCGGTGTTCGCCAGCTCGTTCAGCCCGATCTGGGCCCTGTCCGTGCTGTGGACCGACCCGTCACTCGTCCGCTCGGTCTGGCGGGCGCTCAGAACTCGCTCTGTCGCACCGCGGTGACGTTGAACGCCGCGACCGGTTGCTTGAAGCCCTTGAGCGTGAATGGTCCGACCGGTTCGGCGTCGACAGCGTCCTCCACCTCGGCGTAGAGCCGCTGCGTGATCAGGATCTGGCCACCGGTGGCCTCGTCGGCGAGTCGCGAGGCGAGGTTGGTGACGGTGCCGATCGCCGCGTAGTCCGATCGCCCCTCGAAGCCCACCTCTCCACAGGTTGCGTAGCCGAGCGCGAGCCCGGCGCCGAAGTCGAGGTCGTAGCCTCGCTTGTGCCAGCGCGTGGTCAGCTCGGCCATCGCCTCGCGTAGCGCGCAGCCCAGCGCTACGGCACGCAACGCGGCGTCCGGCATCTCGATCGGATCGTTGAAGAACAGCTGGACGCCGTCGCCTTCCAGGAAGCCGACGGTTGCGTCGAAGCGCTTCACGAGCAGGCCGATCTCGTGATGGAACTCGCGGAGCACCCGGGTCAGCTCCTCCGGTTCGACCGAGTCCACGAAGTGGGTCCACCCGCGGAGGTCGGCGAAGAACATCGCCACCTGCCGGCGGTGGCTTTGCAGGATCGACTCGTCGCCGGACGAAACGATCACCTCGGCCAGCTGTGGCGACAGGAACCTCCGCAGCCGGCGCAGCCGCTCGAGCTCCTCGACCTGTGCCTCGACGCGCTCGGCAAGGGTCTGGTTGAGCGCGGCAAGCTCGACCGCCTGGGCCTTGATCGTGTCGTGGTAGCGCTTGATCCGCAGCAGGGACCGGACGCGGGTCAGCAGCTCGTCGCGCTGGAACGGCTTGGGGATGAAGTCGTCGGCGCCCGCCTCGATGGCGTCGGTCTTCTCCCGCACCTCGCTCGACGTGACCATCACCACGGGCAGTACGGCAGTCCGCTCGGATGCACGAATCCGCCGGCACACTTCGTAGCCGTCAATCCCGGGCATCATCACGTCCAGCAGGACCAGGTCCGGCTGGTCGGACTCGACCAGCTCGAGGGCGCGGTGCCCATCAGCGGCACCGATCACGTCGTAGCCGCTGGGCGTGAGGACCGCCTCGAGCAACCGAACGTTGGCCGGAACGTCGTCGACGACGAGGATCTTGGCTTTCTGGTCACTGGTCACGTTCACAGAACTCCTGCACCGTCCGAAGGAGATCAAGGATGTCAACCGGCTTCGAGATGTAGCCGTCGAAGCCGGCCTCGAGAAAGCGTTCACGGTCGCCGTGCATCGCCTGCGCGGTCAGCGCGAGCACCGGGATCGAGGCGGTCCGGTCGTCGGCGCGCAGCCGGACGAGCGCTTCGACACCGGTGATGCCGGGCAGCTGCACGTCCATCAGCAGCAGCGAGGGGCGCTCGCTGCGTGCAAGGTCGATGGCCTCCTCGCCGGAGGTGGCTTCGATCGGGAGGTAGCCGCGGGCAGTCAGAACGTCGCGGATGAGCTTCATGTTCTTGTCGTTGTCCTCGACCACGAGGATCTGCTCGCCGGTCAAGACGTCACCTCCGCAACCGGCAGGGTGAACGCGAAGCGGCTGCCGTGACCGACCTCGCTTTCCAGCCAGATCCGGCCGCCGTGCAGCTCGACCAGCCGCTTCGACAGGGCCAGCCCGAGCCCGGTTCCCTCGCGTTGCTGAACGCCGACGTCGGTCTGTTGGAACTCCTCGAAGATCCGCTCCTGGTCCTCGGGGGCTACTCCTGGGCCCGTGTCGGTGACGGACACCTCCACCATGCCGTCCACCTGAGCCGACTCGAGGACCACGGATCCGCCGGCGGGAGTGAACTTGACGGCGTTGGAGAGCAGGTTGAACACGATCTGGCGGACCCGGCGTTCGTCGCCGTTCACGAGATCGACGTCGTCGGCGAGCTCGGTCGACAGGCGGATGCTGCTGTTCGTCGCCCGCTCGCGCACCATCGTGACCCCGTGCTGCAACGCCTCGTGCAGCGAGAACGCGGCGATGTCGAGGTGGATCTGGCCAGCTTCGACCTTCGACAGATCGAGTACGTCGTTGATCAGCGAGAGCAGATGGTTGCCCGAGGACAGGATGTCGTCGAGATACTCCTCCTGCTTGTCGTTGATGTCGCCGAACAGGCGTTCGCGAAGCACCTGCGAGAACCCGATGATCGCGTTCAACGGCGTTCGCAGCTCGTGCGACATGTTCGCGAGGAACTCGCTCTTGTGTCTGCTGGCGGACTCGAGCTCGCCGTAGAGCCGGCGAAGCTCGTCGTTCATGCGGTTGACGTTCGCGCTGAGTGAGCCCAGCTCATCGCGGTTCGGTACGTCGAGATGGCCGGTGAAGTCACCGGCCGCAATCTCGGCAAGGCGGGTCTCGGTACGCAGGATGGGTCCGATCAGCGACCACGAGATGATCAGTCCGAGCCCGAGCGCGAGCGCGACACTGACCCCGCCGACCGCGAGGAAGATGTTGCGCGAGGACAGGTACGCCCGGCGGTTGGCCGCGATGAGCGCGGTGGTCTGAGCGCTCGTTCGGTCGGCGAGCTCGCTGGTCAATGCGAACAGCGCGTTGTCGGCCGTGATGGCGTTGCTCAGCTCCGTTCGCACCTGTTGTCCGGACCGGCCGGCAGCGTCGAGTCTCGAGAGACCCGAGAGTGCCTGCGTGAACGCGTGATACTCATCGCGGATCTGCTGAATCGTCTGTTCATCCGCGGGGGACGGTACGAACCCGAACTGCGCCTCGGTGGTCGATGGTTCGAGCAGTGACAGCGCGAAGGCGATCGTGCCGTCGACGCGGTACCAACCGCGACCGCCGATTCCTGACGTCTTCGCGCCGGTCAGCGTGGCGAGGCCACGATCGGCGCTGCCGCGTTTGCCCAGCATCTGGCGAAGTTCGTTGGCCTGGGTCTCGAGGTCCTGGTAACGCTCCGATCGGACCTGCAATGCGCCGAGGCGGTGCACGCGCGCGTTCGACTGGCCGAGGAACCGCAGGCCGAGGACCCCGACGAGGACCAGCAGTGCCGCGATGATCAGGAAGGCGGCAAGGAGCTTGGTTCGCACATTCGCCGGCACGCCAGCGACCGCGCGGACGACCCGGTTGTCCATCGGGGGGTTCGTGCGGTTCTGTGATGGAGCCGGGGGTGAATCAATCGTCTCGATGGCCGTCATCGACCGGACCGGTCAACGACTGAGGGTCGGCGTCGAGGCGACCGACGACACGACCAGCCACTTGCCGTTGATCTTCTGCACGTCGTGGTCCACACCTACGACGTCGGTGACCTTGCCGGTCTTGACGTCGATGTAGTCGCACTCGAAGTACAGCGTTCCCTTGTCACCGTTCACCGTGGTGCGCATCTTGAACGATGGTGTGTCGGCAACCCAGTCGGTGGTCGGCTGGAAGGAGGTGTTGTACTCCTGAAAGAAGTTCCGGATCTGAGATTTGCCGGTGTAGGACTTGCCGCCGATGTTGAGCACTGCGCCCGGCGCGAACACGGTCATCATGAGGTTCACGTTGTGGGTGGATGCCGCCTCGTGCCAGGTTCGCTCGATCTGGTCGATCTGGTAGAGGTTGGCATCCTTCTGGATGAGCGCGTTCTGCGCGGTGCTCGCGCTCGACGTGCCGCATCCGGCGAGACCCGCGGTCACGGCGGCCGCGGCGGCGATACCTGCAAGCGTGCGCTTCATGGCTCCCCCTCTCTCCTGGGTGACTGCACCGGCAGCGTGGCACCGGTGACGAGGCGATTGAAAGGGGGCCAGCACCTGATTTCAGCTGAGGGCTGGCCCCGTGGTGCCCGCGATGTAGCCCCGCACCCGGTCCGGGAGCGCGAGAACGTCGAGGGGTTTCTCGACATATCCGGCGAATCCGGCACCGCGCCACGTGTCGCCGGCGTGGCTGAGCGGAATGGCGCTGACCGCCACCACCGGGATGCCCGCCGTACGCGGATCCTCGAGGAGCTTCTGTCGCGCGGTGAACCCGTCGAGATCGGGCAGTCGCAGGTCCATCAGCACAAGGTCCGGCTGCCGGTCGCGGGCGAGGGCCAGGCCATCCGTCGCCGTCAAGGCCGACATGGTCCGTAACCCGGCGGCTTCGAGCACGTCCCGGACCAGCTTCGAGTTCCGCTCGTTGTCGTCGATGACCAGGACCAGTTCCGCCGTCATGGCGGCATGGTTGTGCACCCGGCGCTTCTCGTCTAGTCGACGGACGTGCGGCCACCTATCGTTGGCGCGTGGCGATCCGGGTGGTGCTGGCCGACGACCACTACCTGGTACGCGAGGGCGTGCGGCGCCTGCTCGAGACGGAGGCCGACCTCGAGGTCGTGGCGGTCTGCGACGACCTCGACTCGTTGCTCGCAGCGGTCGATACCGTGCAACCCGATGTCGTGGTCACCGACATCCGGATGCCGCCGACCGGGCTCGACGAAGGCATCCAGGCGGCCGAACGGATCCGCGAGACGTACCCCTCGGTCGGTGTTGTCGTGCTCAGCCAGTACGCCGAACCCCGCTATGCCCTGGCGCTGCTCGAGAACGGCACCACGCGGCGCGCTTACCTCCTGAAGGAACGCGTCGACGACGTGGCGGAGTTGCTCGGCGCGATCCGCACCGTCGCCGAGGGCGGGTCGGTGATCGACCCGGCGGTCGTCGAGGCGCTCGTGGCCGACAAGGTCAGGGTGGCGGAGTCGCCACTGCACGAGCTGACTCCGCGCGAGCTGGACGTGCTGCGCGAAATGGCCGAAGGGAGCAACAACGCGGGTATTGCGGCCGCCCTGGTGCTCACCGAGCGGTCGGTGGAGAACGCGATCCATTCGATCTTCATGAAGCTCGGCCTCGCATGGGAACCGTCCGTGCACAAGCGGGTTAAGGCGGTTCTCGTCTACCTCACCGACGGCACGTCCTAGATCGGAACCGTCGCCTCGACCCGGGTTCCTTCTCCGGGCTGCGAGCGAATCGTCAGCTGCCCGTCGAGCGCCGCCATTCGGTCGCGCGCCGAGGACAGCCCGCCGGTGGGCGGGCGGTCGGCGGGGTCAAAGCCGTCGCCGTCGTCCGCAATCTCGATGCCGACCGCGCTCCCGGTCCGGTGGAGGCGGATCGTTGCGTGCGCGCTTGCACCAGCGTGGGCGGCAACGTTCTCCAGCGCCGCCCGGCCGCAGAAGTACAGGGCCAGCTCGACCTCCGCAGCCAGGCGGCCGACGCCGGCGTCTTCGACGCCGGCGGGGACGCCAACAGCGGCAGCGACCGCCGCCAGCGCATCGGGCAGCCCGCGCGCATCCAGCATCGCGGGGTAGATCTCCTCACCCAGCTGCTGAACCCGGCGCAGCGCGGCCCGCACCTCGTCGCCCATCTCGTCGAGCAACGTGCTTGCGGCGGCCGGGTCGGAGTCGGCCAGCCGCCGGGCCAGCTGGAGCTGAACCGACAGCGCAATCAGGTCCTGTTGCACGCCGTCGTGAAGAGCACGCTGGACCTGCCGGTTCGAAGCGTCCGCAGCGGCGAGACGCGCTCGCAACGCCGCCCGGCTCGCCGACTCCGCGCCCTCGTCATTCATTGCGACTCATGCGTGCTCGGGTGCGTCCATCCCGAGGTCCCGGAGCAGCTTCGCGACGTGGCCGGTCGCCTTCACGTTGTACCAGGCATGGACGATCCGTCCCTTGCCGTCGACCACGAAGGTCGACCGGATCACCCCGGTCACCTTCTTGCCGTACATCGTCTTCTCGCCCCATGCGCCGTACGCCGAGAGCGCGTCGCGATCCGGGTCGGACAGCAGGGGGAAGGTCAGGTCGTGCGTCTCCCGGAACTTGCGCAGCTTTGCCGGTTTGTCGGGGGAGATGCCGATGACGTCGTAGTCGGAGCCGGCCAGCAGCTTCAGGTTGTCGCGGAAGTCGCAGGCCTGCTTCGTGCAGCCGGGGGTCAGCGCGGCCGGATAGAAGTAGATGACCAGGTTATGGCCGCGGAACTCCTTGAGGGTCCGCTTCTCCTCGTCGGCGTCGAGCAGGCTGAAAGCCGGGGCAGGATCGCCAGGTGACAGTCGCATGGGACGTGACGTTACTTGCTTTGCACGACCGCGGCTTTGGGGCACCTCGGGCTGGCGACACTAGTCTGAACAGGAACGGATCGAGACGTTGGAGGAGCCGTGGCGCCGAGTCGGGACCCAGAGGTCATCGAGCACGACATCGAGCAGACCCGCGCGGAGCTTGCCGACACGATCGACGCGATCGCCGACCGGGTCAGCCCGAAGCGGTTCGCCTCGCGCAGCAGCGAGTTGTTCCGCCGTCAGGTCGACTCGTTGTCCTCGCGGCCGCCGGCCCAGCTCGCGGCCGTCGCCGGGGTCGTGATCGTGGTAGCCGCTTTCTTCCTCCGCCGTCGCAGCCGCTGAGGGTCAGGAACGCGGCGAACGCGATGAAAACCGCGTCCGTGCGGGAGACTGCCTAGGTGCGTATCTCTGCGAAGTCCGACTATGCGATCCGAGCGATGGCGGAGCTCGCCGTCGCCGGAGAGCACGGCTCGGCGGTCAAGGCCGAGCAGATCTCGACCGCGCAGGACATCCCGTTGAACTTCCTGCTCGGCATCTTGCGCGAGCTACGCAACTCGCATCTGGTGCGCAGCCAGCGCGGTCGCGACGGCGGCTATGTGCTCAGCCGGCCGGCCAGCCAGATCGCGCTCGCCGACGTCATCCGTGCGGTCGACGGCCCGCTGGCGAACGTCCGTGACCTCAGCCTCACCGAGCTGAGCTACCCGGGCGCCGCGGAGGCTCTGCGCGAGGTCTGGATGGCGGTCCGCGGCAGCTTGCGCGAAGTGCTGGAGAACGTCACGGTGGCCGACCTCGCGAGCGGCAAGCTGCCCCGAAACGTCAAGTCGCTGGCCGCGCGGCACCAGGCCGAGCGCACCTGACCTCTGCCCTTCGGCGGGCGTCTGACTCGATGCTCAGTGCCGGGACGGCTTGCCCGGTTTCGGCAGCAGCTCGATCCAGGTCCGGCCCGGCGCGAGCTTGATCACGTGGCCCTGGCTGTCGAGCAGCGTGAGCGGTGAGGTGATCTTCGGCCGCTTCCACGTGCCCTTCACCATCTTGCCGTTCCGCGCGACCCACACCGGGTTGCTGCCGACTGTGACGTCGAGCGGGACGGGGTTGCCGAGTACGTCGTGCAGACCGGTGCTGGCGATGTTGACGGACATGATCACGACGTTCGTCGCGCTGACCTGGTGACGGTTGGTCAGGATGTCCGCGGCGCCGTCCTGCGTGCGCAGCCAGGCGCCCTTCGACCAGGTCCAGATCGCGGTCGCGGCCGGCCAGGTGAGGTGGATCTGCCGCGCTCGCTTGGACAGCGGGTCGATCGGGCCGTAGCTGAACAGCGGCTTCGGCGCGGTCAGGTGTGGCCGTCGCTGCAGCCCTGCCTTGATCAACTGCTTGGTCGACGAGAACACGTTGTGCGGTGCAGGCCGCGAGAGGTTTCGCGTGAAGTACTGCGGGTCGTTGTCCTGCGAGATCAGCGCCGCGTCACCGTGCGCCTCGATCGGCGGCAGGTCCTTCGGGTTCGCTCCGGAGAACGCCAGGATGCTGCCGTGGAGCAGAGCCAGCAGGTTGGCATCCGTGATCCGGGCCGAGCGGATCGGGCCGATCAGCGGCGCCGAGTTGCACTGGAAGATCGCCATCAACCGGGTCAGCCCGCCCTCGACGAGCTCCTCGACGACGATGTCGGCGCGGTTGTCCCCGCCCTGCGGCAACGCCTCCGAGACGTTGTCGATCTTGACGGCGACCGCCGGCCCGGTGACCGACTCACCCTTCTTGATCGGCGCGCCGGTCAGTGGGCAGGTCGGCTTGGCGGCCGGCTGGCCCGAGGCACCCGCGGACGGCGAGCTCGAGGGCTGGGTCAGGTTGCCCGCGTTGTTGGAGCCGCTGCCGTTGCATCCGGCGACGGTGAGGAGCGCGACGACTGCGGCGACCGCGGGGAAGGCTCGTTTCAGCTGCATGGGTTCGACGCCCCTGTTCGGACCGACGGGATGTCGGTGGCGCTGGAGATCTTGACGTGCTTCACGCCGGAGAAGTTCGAGCCGACCAGCAGCTCGATCTTGTTGCCCAACGCGTTGTCCTCGCGAGCAATCGACCCGGGAACGGAGGCCACGACCGTCTTCTCGGACTCGGTCCGAGACGGGCCATAGAGCACGACCGTCTGGTCGGGGTTCGAACCCTTCGGTGCGTTGCCGGTCGAGCTGACGAGGAACCCGAGGCCGGACAGCGACTGCGCCGTGGACGCGGCGAGCCCGCTCTGGGCGGTCGCGTTCAGCACCTTCACCGCGATGTCCGACGGCGGGATGGTGAGCCGCATCGGCCTGGTGACGTTGGTGATCGGCTTGTCCTGGGTGAAGTCGTTGAACAGCCGCTTGGACAGCACCGGGTCCCACTTCACTGCCGAGCCGACCGGTGTCGCGAGAGCGGTGTTCGACAGCGGGACCGTCAGCAGGTTGACGTTCTTCGGTGACATCGAGTGCAGCGTCCGTGCCAGCCGGATGATCTGCGAGATGCCGAAACCCTTGTCGGTCGTGATCGAGCTCGCGACGCTCTTGAGGAACCCGTCGAGCTTCGGCAGGTTGAGCAGTACGCCGGCGCTCTCGGCCTTGTTCATCATGGCGGCCATGAACTTCTGCTGACGCTGGATCCGGCCGAGGTCGCCTTGCGCGGGATCGAACTCGCGGGCCCGCACGTACTCCAGCGCAGTCCGTCCGGTCAGATGGCTCGTGCCGGCGGGAAGGTTCAGCCCGCTGCCGACGTACCCGCCGGTTGCCGAGTCGTAGTGCACCGGGTCGTTGATCGGTTTGGCGTTGCAGATGTTCACTCCGCCCAGCGAGTTCACCATGTTGACGAAGCCGAGGAAGTTGATCTCGAGGTAGTGGTCGATCCGGACGTGGGTGTTGTACTCGACCGTCTGGATGGTCAGCTTCGGGCCACCGAGGGAGTACGCCGCGTTCAGCTTGTTCATCTGCGCCGGCACCAGGTGGCCATCCGAGCGGTGCGCCGGAATCGTCACGTAGGAGTCGCGTGGCAGGCTGACCATGTCCGCCTTGCCGCCGCCGGCAGGGATGTGCAGCAGGATCATGGTGTCGGAGCGCTGCCCGGCATCGTGGCCGACGTGCAGGTTCTTCTCCTGCGCCTTGGTCAGCCCGGCCCGGCTGTCGGAACCGACGATGAGGATGTTGAGGTCGCCGACCGCGCCGCCGCTCGGGCGTGGCCCGGACGGGAACGGGTTGATCTTGTGGATCTTGTCCAGGATCGACAACCCCATCAATGCGCCGACGCCGAAGACGAGGACAACCACCACGGCCGTCACGCCGGCGATCGTGGCGAGCAGGCGCTTGCGCGACCAGTCACGGATGCCGCGCAGGCCGCGGCGGCGGCCCGGCGGGCGCGGCGGCTTCGGCGGTCCGCCGGGCCGGCTGCGGGTCGGCGGGCGGCGCGGGTCGAGCTCCGGCGGAAGGGTGCGGGTCTGCGCCCCTGAGCCGTGCTCGGAGTCGCGCCCGGAGTCGTGCCAGGGCCCGTCGTGCGTTCCGCTCACTTGCTGGAACCTCCGACGATGGGGACATATGGGGCCGACCCGGAATCGATGCTAGGTGAGTGCGTCGTGATCGCCCGGGACGCCACGCGGTAGCGTGCCGCGGGATGACCAGCGCCACACCGCAGCCCATGCCGGCCGTGTCCGTCGTTCTCCCGGTGCTCAACGAGGAGCGCCATCTGCGCTCGGCGGTCCGATCGGTGCTGGACCAGGACTACCCGGGCGAACTCGAAGTCGTGCTGGCGCTCGGCCCTTCGCGCGACCGGTCCGACGCGGTCGCGAAGGAGCTCGCGGACGATCCGCGGGTGAGCCTCGTCGCGAACCCGACCGGGCGCACACCGAACGGGCTGAACCTTGCGGTCGCCGCGAGCCGGTTCCCGATCGTGGCGCGTGTCGACGGGCACTCGGTGATTCCGGCGGACTACCTGCGCAACGCCGTGGACACCCTCGAGCGCACCGGCGCCGACAACGTCGGTGGGCTGATGTCCGCTCGGGGCGAGACCGGCCTCGAGCGCGCGATCGCGGCGGCTATGACCAGCAAGCTGGGCGTCGGCAACGCGCCGTTCCACGTCGGGGGAACGGAGGGCCCAGCGGACACGGTCTACCTCGGGGTGTTCCGCCGTACCGCGCTCGAGCGAGTCGGCGGGTACGACGAGACCTTTGCGCGCGCGCAGGACTGGGAGATGAACTACCGGATTCGCTCCACCGGCGGGCTGGTGTGGTTCTCGCCGACCCTGTCGGTCTCCTACCGGCCGCGGCACTCCTTGGCCGCGCTCGCCCAGCAGTATTTCCACTACGGTCGCTGGCGACGAGAGGTGATTCGTACTCATCCTGGTTCGGTCAACCTTCGCTATCTAGCCCCACCCGCGGCGTTGGTCGGGGTGGCTGCGGGTCTCATACTTTCGACGTTTCTGTCGCTGTGGGCGTTGACAGTGCCGGGCGGCTACCTGCTCCTCGTCCTGGTCGGTTCGCTGGTCGTCGGGCGCGGCCTGCCGCTCCGCTCCCGGCTCGCGCTTCCCGGTGTCATCGCCACGATGCACATGTCGTGGGGCGCCGGCTTCCTGTCCTCGTGGCGGTCGGTGGCGAAGTGAGCACTGCCAGACCGGGCAGTGCCACGCCGCCGCCGATGACGCGAGGCGCAGCTAGCTGAGGCACCCTTCGTGGCTCGCTGTGGTCGGAGCGATCGTCGACTGGGAACCGCTGCTGATTTTGACTGCGCGGACCGTCGTGTAGTTACTGCCGACGATGACGGTGACGGTCGCGCCCGGTTGTAGCGCCAGCTTGCTGGTTGCGCCCGGGATCGACTCCGTCACGGTCTGAGACGACTGGATCTTGTCGGTGCCGTACTCCACCAGCGTCGAGGTGTAGTTGCGCTGCGCCGCCTTGCCGGTGCTGACCACGTGAAATCCCTTGGCGGTCAACGCTTCCGCGACCTGGTGGGCGAGGCCGCTCTCGGTCGTGCCGTTCTCCACGACGACATTGATGTCGCTCGGCGGGATCGTGAGCGGCGGGCCGGATGCCCTGCTCGCCTTGGCGCTGTTCGGGATCGGCCGGTCGTGCCGGATCGCGTTGAACAACTCGGTCGACTTCACCGGGTCCCACGCGACGTCCGCGGTCGGCACCCCGGGCGGAAGGACGTTGTCGAGCGGCACGGTCAACAGCTGGATGCCGTTCGCCCCGGCGCCGTGGATCGCCCTCGCGAGCCGGATCATGTCCCGCAGGCCGAAGCCATCGGTCTGGAGGGACTTCGTGCCGGCATCGATCACCTTGGCCAGCTTGAACGGATCGAGCAGCAGCCCGGTGCTGAACGCCTTGCGGATCACCGCGCCGATGAACTCCTGCTGGCGCTTGATCCGCGGCAGGTCACCGCCTCCGTCGAGCGCGTAGCGCGCACGCATCAACGCGAGCGCTTGCGTGCCGTCGATCTCGACGTTCTGGCCGGCCGGCAGCTTCAGCCCGCTGCCGTGATAACCGTCCGCGGTGTGCACGATCGGGTCGTCGAGCGGCGTCGCGACGCACATCCGCACGCCGCCGAGCGCGTCGACCACCTTCTCGAAGCCGATGAAGTTGATGACCGCGTAGTGGTCGATGTGGACGTGGGTGAGCGCCTCGACCGTCGTGATCGCGCAGCTCGGTGCGTACTTCGGGCCGGCTTGTTCGCCGATCGAGAACGCCTCGTTGAACTTCCCCCACGTCGGCTGTGACTTCTGGCCGTTCGGCCCGATGACGCAGGACGGGATGTGCACCCAGGAGTCGCGCGGGATGCTCACCATCGTGGCTTTGCGGCCGCCTGCCGACAGGTGCAGCAGGATCGTCGTGTCGGATCGCGCGCCCTGGATCGAGCTGCCGCCGGTACCCCTGCCGCTCGCGCCCTGCCGGCTGTCCGATCCCATGAGCAGGAAGTTCTCGGCGTTCTGGACCAGCTTCGGGGCCGCGCTCTGAACGGACGGTGGAACGACCACCGGGTCGGTCGTGATCTGGCCGGTGAAGTGCCGGTAGAGCAGGTAGCCGCCGCCCGCGGCGAGGACGACGACGACGGCGACGGTGATCGACGTCCACTTCAGCACCCGCCTCCAGCGTTCCGGAGGGCGTGGCGGCGGCGCGGACGACAGCGGGGTCGTCACGAAAAAGTTGCTCCTCGTTAGACGGCTGGTAACCCGGCCGATGCAATTCTCAGGATAGGTCGCGGTTGCTGAGGAGACGCTGAAGGTCGATTCAGGGTTGGCGGACGCCGCGTTCGAGACCGGCGAAGAACCGGCAGATCGGGTCAAGACGCCCTAGGGTTGGGACGATTGTGACAGGTGTGACGCATTCTTCCGCTGCCCATCGGCGCACGCGGCCCGCGGTTCTGGGGTTGGCGGCGACGCTGTCCGTGCCGGTCCTGCTCGCCCTGACGACCGGTTTGCCTACCCCGGCGAACGCGGCCGGGACCGCCCGCCACGAGGTCTATCCGGTGCCGCCGGGCGGCGTCTACACGATTCATGGCCGGGGCAACGGCCACGGTCACGGCATGTCGCAATGGGGTGCCTATGGCGCGGTGAAGGTCGACCACCTGTCGATGAACCAGGTCCTGCACTTCTACTACCCCCACACGACCCTGGCGACGAAGTCGACGCAGCGCACCATTCGCGTGCTTTTGTCCGCGACCGACGCGTCGGGACGCGGTTATGTCCAGGTCAAGCCCGCGCTCGGGCTGTCGGTGACGCCGAGCGGCGGCAAGACTCTGGTGCTCGCCAGGAAGACCGCGAAGAAGAAGGCGATCGCCGGCTGGCGACTGCAGAAGCAGGGCTCCTCGGTGCTGTTGCGTGAGAGCGTTTCGGGCACGTGGCACACCGTCAAGACGTTCGGGTCCGGCGCGACCATCAGTGACACGGCAGAGCAGATCCCCGTCGTGACGCCGAGCGGTCCGATCAGCTACCGCGGTTCGGTAGTAGCCGAGATCGAGTCGGGAGCGATGGAAGCGGTCAACGACGTCAACGTCGAGCAGTACCTCTACTCCGTGGTGCCGGCGGAGATGTCGTCGTCATGGCCGACCGCGGCGTTGCAGGCCCAGGCGGTCGCCTCGCGTTCCTACGCGCGGCACGGGCTGAACAACCCGAAGGCCAGCTGGTACGACGTCGACGGCGACACCCGCGACCAGGCCTACGGCGGCGTCGGGATCGAAACTGCGCGCACCACGAACGCGGTCAACGCAACGGCCGGCGAAACGATCGTGGACGGGCACAACCGAGCGATCATGGCGCAGTACGCATCCGCGGACGGCGGCTGGACGGTGTCCGGCGGCGTGTCCTACCTGCCCAGCGAGGCCGACCCGTACGACGGCGCGATCCCCAACACCGATCACGCCTGGACCCGCAGCGTGGCGGCCAGCACGCTCGAGGCGGCGTACCCGAAGCTCGGAAAGCTCGAGGACATCGACATCACCGGCCGCGACGGCGACGGCTTGTGGGGCGGCCGCGTCACCGAGCTGACGCTGGTCGGTTCGCACTCGTCGGTGCAGCTGTCCGGCAGTGCCCTACAGGCCACGCTCGGCTTCGGCAGCACCTGGTTCCGTCCCACCCCGCTGCCGGCGGCACCCGCGCAGCTGTCGGCGAAGGCGAAGGGATCGACCGTCACGATCACGTGGCAGGCGCCGCACTCGGTCTCGGGGGCGTCCCCGGTGAGCGGATACCTGGTCACGCTCGCGCCGGGGAAGCACTCCGCGAAGGTGAGCGCGAAAGTCCTGACCGAGTCGGTCGCCAAGCTGGCGGCGGGCACCTACACGGTGCGGGTGGCTGCGCTGAGCAAGGCCGGCACCGGGCCGACCGCCAGCACAACGGTGACGGTCGGGAAGTAGCCGGCTCGCTCGCACCCGGCACCCGGCGTCGGCCGGCTACGGTCCGTAACCTGTGCGGATGCGCATCGTGCTGCATGCCGGCCTGCACAAGTCCGGGACGACATCGGTGCAGCACATGTGGCGGCAGGCCTTCGCTCGCGGTGGCGAAGGCGTTTGGTATCCGGGCCAGAAGGGCGCCCGCCACCCGGGCCATCACGCTTTCGTCTGGCCGCTGCTGGTCGCGTTCACCGAGCGCCGGGCCAACGACCTGATCTGGTCGGCGACCCGTAGCGCGCACAAGGGCGACCTCGCCGACGTGCTCAAGGCGGCCGAGCGGCGCGGTGTTCAGACGCTTCTGATCTCGACCGAGGAGCTCGACCGGGTCGAGCCGGAGGACGTCGACCGGCTCGGCACCCTGCTCTCGGGTCACGATGTCACCGCGGTGTTCACGGCCACTCGCCCGGTGCACCGGTGGTGCTCAGGGTGGCAGGAGCTGGTCAAGCACGGCTCCAGCCAGTACCCACGTGACGCGGCCGAGGACATCATGGCGTTCGCATCGCTCGCCGAGGGTCGGCTGCAGCAGCTGACCGAGCTGATCCCCGCCGCGCGCCACATCATTCGCGTGGTCCGCACCAACCCGCCGGAGGACGACCTTGCCCAGGACCTGAGCGAGCTTGCCGGGCTGACCTGGCCGGCCGGGCTCAGGCCGGCCCGGACGCACAACGTGTCGATGGGTGTCGACGTCGAGGTGCTGCGCCGGATCAACCGGCTCGACCTCTCGCTCGGGACGGTTGACGGGGGTGGCCGGCCGCTCATCGCGGCGCTGAAGCCGGCCGAACCCCGGTACGCCGAGCGGCCCGAGCTCGCCGACGCCTACGAGCTACCGCCCGCGTTCTGGGCGGCCACGAAGGCCGAAAGCGAGTTCCTCGCCGATCCGGGCGCCGGGGTGGACGTGGTCGACCCGCATGGGGAGCTCGAGCACTGGCGAAGCGGCGAGGTCCCCGACTGGTACGCCGAGGTACGCACCCGCGAGCTCGTCGTGCCGCAGCTCGACGTACCGGTCGACCCGGACGAGATGCTGTGGCGGGTTCGCCAGGAGCGCTCAGCGCTTCGCAACCTGCTCGACCGAGCTGTGCTGCGGATGGCGGAGCTGGAGGCCGAGGTGGCCACTGCCGAGACCAGCGGGTCGGCGTCCACGCCGGCACCGCCACCCAGAGCCGGGGTCGTGGCACGAGTGCGCCGGCGGATCCGCCGCCGGGTCGGCGGGAGATGAGCGGTCAGCCGGTGACGAGGTCAGTCGGTGCGCCGTGCACGGCGGGAATCGAGCCGAGCCGCCCGGCCTGGTAGTCCTCGAACGCCTGCAGCACCTCGGCCTTGGTGTTCATCACGAACGGGCCCATCCACGCGACCGGCTCCCGGATCGGCTGACCGCCGAGCAGCAGGATGTCGAGGCCGGCGGCATGCCGGGCGTCCTGGCCCGCGGCGGCCGACACGGTGATGCTGCCGCCGGACCCGAAGACCACGAGCCGGCCGGTGCTGATCTCGACCTGCTCCGGGCCGGCGGTGCCACGGCCGGCGAGCACGTAACCCAAGGCGTTGAAGTCGGTGCGCCACGGCAACGTCAGAGACGCGCCGGGTGCGACCGTCGCGTGCACCATCGTCATCGGGGTGTAGGTCGAACCGGGACCGGCGTGGCCGTCGATCTCGCCGGCGATGACCCGGATCAGGGCGCCGGCATCGGGCGAGGTCAGCAACCCGACCTGACCGCCACGCAGGTCCTGGTAGCGCGGCGCAACCAGCTTCTGGGCTCGCGGCAGGTTGACCCAGAGCTGGATCCCGTGGAACACGCCGCCGCTGGCGACCAGCGCCTCGGGCGGCCGCTCGATGTGCAGGATCCCTCCGCCGGCGGTCATCCACTGGGTGTCCCCGTTGGTGATGACGCCGCCGCCTCCGTTCGAGTCCTGGTGCTCGAAGGTGCCGTCGATGATGTAGGTCACGGTCTCGAACCCGCGGTGCGGGTGCCAGGCCGTGCCCTTCGCCTCGCCCGGCGCGTACTCGACCTCGCCCATCTGGTCCATGTGCACGAACGGGTCGAGGTCCGCGAGGTCGACGCCGGCGAACGCGCGACGTACCGGGAAGCCCTCGCCCTCGAAGCCGCGCGGCGCGTCGGTCACACCCTTCACCGGACGCGGGGCAGCGCTCGCCACCTCGAGGACGGGTACGCGGGCGAGTGTGCTCAGGTCGTCAACGGTTACCGCGGGCATCTCATGCCTCCTGTCGAAGTCGACGCCTGCAACGTAGTTGCGAGAGCAAGTATTCCGCCACGCGGCCGGTCAGTCGACCCGTGGCCCGGGAATCCCGCGGAAGCGGAAGACCTCGCCGGGGCGGCCCGGTTGGATGTACCAGCACTCGCCGGAGCGCCCGCTGGTCGCCGCGGCGAGGAACGCGTCGACCACCATGTCCACCGGGATCAGCGCGAGACCTTCGGTCGCGAGCAGCTCGCGGAGCGGGTCGACGATCGCGGTGTCGGAAAAGCCCGGGCAGATCGCGTTGACCCGGATCCCGTGTTGCGGCCAGTCCTCGCCGATCGCGCGCACGAGGCCCACGACACCGTGCTTGTTCGCGCCGTAGATCGGGTCGAAGCCGGTTCCGGTCAGCCCGGCGAGGCTCGCGGTCGCCACGATCGAGCCGCCGCCGGCGGCCTTCATCGGGCCGAAGCAGGCGTGCGCTCCGAACGCCACGCCGTCGAGGTTGACCCCCATCGCGCGCCGGTAGGCGGCCAGGTCGAAGTCCTCGCCGAGCCCGCAGCCGGTCGCGATCCCCGCATTGAGGAACGCGAGGTCGAGCCGCTCGAACCGCTCGAGCACCGCGTCGACGGCTGCCCGGCAGTCGTCGAGGTCCGAGACGTCACAGGGCACGAACACCCCGCCGATCTCGGCGGCCACCCGCTCCCCGGACTCACGGTTGATGTCCGAGACGGCGACCTGTGCGCCGAGGCCGGCCAGCCGGCGGGCTGCGCCGGCGCCGAAGCCCTGAGCCCCGCCGGTGACCCAGGCCACCTGCCCGGTGAAGTCCGGTTCGGTCACGGCGTACCTCCGAACAACGACTGGGCGATCGCCCGCGACCATGGCCGGGCCAGCTCGCGAAGCCGCTGCGTTCGCTCGACGCCGAGATGCAGGTACGGCGCTGCATCCGCCGCGTCGGTCTGGGCTTCGATCGTGGCCCGCAGCGCGGCGCCCGCCTCTGTCGGCGTGCCGTCGGCGGCCAGCAGGCCGCGGTCGCGCAGGCGGTCGGCGGCGGCTTCCCATGCCTCATCGGGCCAGCCCCGGGTCTCGCGCTGCATCAACGTGGCAAGCCCGTCTGCAACCGGTTCGTAGTTGATCATCGCCTCGACCGGGCCGAGGCCGGCGAGCACGAGGGCGGCGATGTGGGCGTCACCGCGGTGTTCCCGCAGGAGGGTCTGCGCGTGGAACAGCTGCAGGTGTGGCGGCTCCGGCCAGGGCAGTGCGGCGTGAGCGGCGTACAGGGGATGGCCCTCGGCTCCGAGCACCGTGGTCGCCTCCCGGGCCAGCGCCGCTGCCTCGGCGATCGCATCCGAGCCGAGCAGCTCGGCCCCGAGGATCCGCCGATAGGCGCGGTCGGCCCCGGCGAGCCTGGCCTCGAGCACCGCTTCCGGGGTCGTGACGTCCCAGACCGCGGGGATCGCCCGGCGGACCCGATCGGGCGAGAAGTTGAAGAACGTGGCGATCACGACCTCCGCCGGGACCCGGCCGAGGGCCGCCGACCGGGAGGCGAAGTAGCCGCGCATGCTCCCCTTGATGCCGAGCTCGGCATAGGCCTCGGACGGCTCGGGCGAGAAGTACACGATGATGTGCAGCGGTTCGAGCGTCCGGTGCGCCTTGCGGGCCAGCTCAGCGCCGTCGATCACGGGTGCGGTCATGGCCGAACCCTATTCGGGATGCCAAAAAACCGGCATTCCCGGGCGCGTGTAACAGCAGTAACAGGCTGTCCCCAATCGGGGGCATACGGCTCTTTTCAAGATCCACTTCGGTCGCTAACGTCCGTCGCAGTCGCCCCTTCGGGCGACCGACAGCGTGGACGCCTAATCCCGCCACCACCGCTGCCCGGCAGGACCAGACGTGGGCGGGAGCGGAGGACCCAAATCCTCGGACGTCGCCTCGGCGATGTCCTCGGGGTGAAGCCGCATCAGCGGCCGGGCGAGACTCGCGCCCGAACCCGACAGCTAACTTCGCCGGCGTCCGAGGAAGAGCAGCCGTGCAGCTGTGGAATCCGCGCAGCGGGGTGGTCGCGCTGACCGCCGGCCTGCTCGCGACCGGCATCGTCGCCGCAACCCCGGTCTCCGCCTCCGACTCTCTTGCCACCAAGCTGCATCGGTTGCGGGTCTGCGAGTCGGGTGACAACTACCGCGCCGACACCGGTAATGGCTACTACGGCGCCTACCAGTTCTCGCTGCGGACCTGGCACGGCCTCGGCTACAAGGGCCGGCCGGATCACGCCAAGCCGTTGATGCAGAACCACGCGGCCCGCAAGCTTCACGCCCAGGACGGCTGGCGCGCCTGGCCCGGCTGCGCCCGGGCCGAGAAGCTCTAGCCGGTCGCTGGCCTACTTGACGTCTCTGGTGCGCAGCAGGTACCAGCCGACGCCGATGAACAGCGCGACCCAGAGCAGGAAGACGCCGAACCCCGCCCAGGGGGCCAGGTTCGTGTAATGGTCGTAGATCACCTGAGTGATGGAGCCGCCCGCGTTGGCGGGCAGGAAGCGCACCAGGTTGTGGTGCCAGCTGCGAGGTAGCGCGCCCAGTACGACCGGGAGCAGGAACACGATCCCGACCAGCACGGTGATGGCGCCGGCAGTGTGGCGGACGATCAGGGCAAGGCCGATCGCCAGGAGCGCGAGCCCCGCCATGTACAGCCCGACGCCGAGGACCGCGCGCAGGACGCCCGGCTGGCTGAGCGTGACGTTGAGGTTGTGGCCGGTGAAGATCGCCTGCCCGATGAAGAAGGCGATGAACCCGATCGCAGTCGCGACCACGAAGCTGAGGACGGCGAGGACGAACGCCTTCGCGGCGACGACGTACCCGCGCTGCGGGGTCGCGGCGACCGTTGTGCGGATGGTGCCGGTGCTGTACTCGGACGACACCGCGAGGACGGCCAGGACGCCGAGCGCGAGCTGGGCGAAGAACAGTCCGGCGGTGCTCGTCGAGGTGGGGTCGAACGTCGCCCGGTCGGAGGCCGACATCTGCGGGTAGGCGTGCTCAGTGGCGCCCGCGATTGCCGCCGAGAGCCCGACGCCGAGGACGATCGCGATCAGGATCGACCAGTACGTCGAACGCACCGACCGCAGCTTGGTCCACTCGGAGGCGAGCGAGTCGCGGAAGAGGGCGAGGTCGATCATGCCGGGCTCCCTTCGCCGGTGGTGCTCGCTGCCGTGGCGGAGGTGCCGGGGGCGCGGTAGTCGACGGCGTCCTCGGTCAGCTCCATGAACGCCGTCTCCAGCGAGGCCTGGGCGAGCACGAGCTCGTGCAGCACGATGCCGTTGGCGGCGGCGAGCTCTCCGACCGCCTCGGTGGTCATCCCGGTGACCTCGAGGGTTGAGTCGTTCGCGGGCTTGGCCTCGCCACCGTGCGAAGAGATCAGCCCGGCGAGCGCGCCGGCCTGCGGTGAGCGCACCCGCACGAACGAGGACGAGCTCATCTGGATGACCTGCTCGGTCGAGGCATCCGCGATCAGCTTGCCCCGGCCGATCACGATCAGGTGGTCGGCGGTCAGCGCCATCTCGCTCATCAGGTGGCTCGACACGAAAACCGTCTTGCCCTGCCCGGCGAAGTGCTTGAGCAGGTTGCGAACCCACAGGATGCCTTCGGGGTC
This sequence comes from Mycobacteriales bacterium, assembly GCA_035504215.1. NCBI lineage: Bacteria > Bacillati > Actinomycetota > Actinomycetes > Mycobacteriales > Mycobacteriales bacterium. The sequence continues at coordinate 6,223 of DATJSI010000128.1, read as the reverse complement.
GAGCCCGTTGACCGGCTCGTCGAGGATCAGGATCGAGGGATCGGCGAGGAGCGCGGTCGCGATCCCGAGGCGCTGGCCCATGCCGAGCGAGAAGCCGCTCGCCCGCTTCTTGGCGACCGACGTGAGGCCGACCAGCTCGAGGACCTCGTCGATCCGCTTGCGGTCGATGTGATTCGTCTGCGCGACCGCGAGCAGATGGTTGTAGGCGGAGCGGCCGCCATGGATCGCGCGCGCCTCCAGCAGCGCGCCGACCTCGTACAGCGGGCGGCGATGGGAGCGGTACGGCGAGCCGTTGACGGTGACGCTGCCGTCGGAGGGCCGGTCCAGGCCGAGGATGAGCCGCATCGTGGTCGACTTGCCGGCCCCGTTGGGGCCGAGGAAGCCGGTCACCATTCCGGGCTGGACGGTGAAGCTGAGGTGGTCGACGGCGAGCGTGCTTCCGTAGCGCTTGGTCAGGCCAGTGGCCTCGATCATGACGTGCCGCACCTCCCCGTGATCGTTCCGGACATTAAGCACTTTAACGGCACCACCCGGGCAAGCCCCACAGGTTTAGCCGTGGCTGAACCGGCGTGCCGGATCGGACGTGAGTCTGAGCGGCGGCGAGCTGAGCGCCCCCAACGCTAGCGACGAGGAGGGGAGATCGGGTGCAGGTACGGGTTCGGATCGCGGGAGTGACCATGAGCGCTCTCGCGCTCGTCGCAGGTGCCGGTCTGGCCGCGACTGCGGCCGCGGCCGGCCCCACGGCCGTTCATGCTGCGCCGGCCGCGAAGCACGTCGGGTCGAGGCACGTCGGGTCGATGATCAGCCTGCGGCAGACCTCGCGCGGCACGGTGCTGGTCGGGGCCAACGGCCATTCGCTCTACCTGTTCACCTCGGACACCACGAACCACTCGCATTGTGGGCCGGGCTGTCGCAAGAAGTGGCCACCGGTCACCGCGACGCATCTGCCGAAGGCCGGGGCGGGCGTCAGCCGCCGCCACCTCAAGCTGATCAAGGGCCACCAGGTCAGCTATTACGGACGCCCGCTCTACACCTACTACAAGGACACCAAGGCCGGGCAGACCAAGGGTGAAGGCCTGCTGAGATTCGGCGGTTACTGGTATCTGGTCGGCGCGAAGGGCGGCATCGTCTAGCTCGCGCTACCCGTCGTTGGCGGCGGCGCCGGTCGGCTCGGCCAGGCAGCGGGCCCGCGCTTCGATCTGGAACCTGGGCTCACCGAGGCTCCAGCGCAACGCCGCGAGCAACGTCTGCGCTGCCCGTCGGGTGGCCTGCTGCTCGGCCACCCGTGGCAGCGCGGTGAAGACGCTCGCGCGCTCGCCGTACAGCCGTCGTGCCCAGTCCGGCAGCACGTCGAAGGCGGCCCTCGTGATCACCAGGCTGGCAGCTTTCGACGCCGGATCGGCCCCGAAGGGCCGGCGGAAGAAGTCCGCGAGATTGGCGGTCTCCTCGGAGCAGCAGAGCTGCGGGCGCATCCGCTCGAAGTACGCCGTCACCTCGTCGCGGGTGGACGGCACCGGACCGGGCGCCCCGAGCCGCAGCGCGAACTGCGAGTACTCGGCGTAGTACTCATCGATCCGCGCCCCGGTGACGGGGTGCGGGTGGTAACGCTGGTGGGCGAGCATGATGCAGTGCGCTTGGGTCACCGCGGTCCAGACCAGCTGCTCGGGGTCGTCTGCGGAGTAGGCCCGGCCGTCGGGCATGGTGCCCCGGACCTGGCGGTGCAGGGTGCGGACGATGCCGCAGGTCCGTTCCACCACCGGCATCGATCCCCAGGTCATCGCGTTGACGAACGACGCCGTCCGGCCGAGCCGGGCGAGCGGGTCGTCGCTGTAGGAGGAGTGCTGGTTCGTGCCGTAGATGGTGGGCTGGTGCAGCCCGCCGAGTAGCAGCCCGGCCAGCCCGCCGACCAGGCCGGCAACGTCGCCGTGCACGTACCAGATCGCGCTGTCCGGTCCGTACAGGCCCGGGTCGCCGGGCGGGTCGGTGAACTGCACGCCGGGCAACCCGTCGGCGCCGACCGTACGCAGCCAGCCGTGCCGGATCAGCGCCTTCGGCGCCGCGAAGACCTCGGCCACGTCCATGGGACGACGGTACGGCGCCGGCACTCACAACCGCAGCCGCGGGTCGAGCGTCTAGAGGTACGGCGGGTGGTGCGGGACGAGCTCAGCAAGGTAGGCACGGTGAACGACGGGGTGCGCTCTGCGTCGCACTGGAGCGGGCTCGACGGCCTGCGGGCGATCGCCGTCATCGCGGTGGTCGTCTACCACTTCGCGCCGTTCGCTCTGCCCGGCGGCTTCCTCGGCGTCGACATCTTCTTCGTCATCAGCGGCTATCTGATCACGCGACTTCTGGCCCAGGAGTTCCTCGCCGTCGGCAGCATCGACGTGGCGCGGTTCTACCGGCGCCGCGCCCGCCGACTGTTGCCTGCACTGGCCGTCGTACTCTCCTCGGTCAGCGTCGCGGCCCTGGTCTGGCGGGACCAGCTCGCAACCGTCCGCGGCGGGGTGCTCGCCGCCTCGGTGTTCGGCGCCAACTGGTGGCTCGCCTTCGATCACCAGTCCTACTTCGTCGCGACCGGCCGCCCGAGCATGCTGCAGCACCTGTGGTCGCTCGGCGTCGAGGAGCAGTTCTACCTGTTCTGGCCGGTCATCGCGGCCGCGTTGCTGGCCGGTGGGCGGCGGTCGATCGCCAGGCATGGGTGGTCTCGGCGGCGCGCGGTCGGACGGATCTGTGTTGTGGCCGTGCTGATCGCCTTCGCTTCCACCGGGTTGATGTGGTGGCTGGCCGACCTGCACGACGTGCCGTACGGCAACGACGGCTCGCTGCTGTATTACGGCACGGACACGCACTGCATGGGCTTGCTGCTGGGCGCCGCACTCGGCGCCTGGGCGGCCGCCGGCGGCCGGTTGGGGGCCGATCGAACGCAACGGTGGCGATGGTGGCTCGGACAGGCGGCCGGGGCGCTGGCGCTCGCCGGCGTCGGCGTACTCCTGTGGCGGGTCGCGGAATACTCGCACAGCCTGTATCGCGGCGACTTCTTGCTCGTGTCGGTCCTCGTCGCCATGGTTGTCGCGGTCGCGACGCAGCCGGACAGCGCGCTCGGTAAGGCTCTCGATGCACCGCTGCTGCGCTGGATCGGGGTCCGCTCGTACAGCATCTATCTCTGGCACTGGCCGATCGCGGTCGTGACCCGGCCGGGCATCGATACGACGATGCCGACCTGGCTGGACCAGTTGCTACGGGTCGGGTTGACCATCGCGCTGGCCGACGCGACGTATCGGTGGATCGAGACACCGGTGCGCCGGCTGGGCTTCGTCGCCGTCGCCGCGCGGGCCCGCGAGGCGGTCCGGACCCGCTGGCGCGACGTTCCGCCGCGGCCCGGCGTTGCCGGACCGGTCGCACTGGCGGTCCTGCTCGGCTTCGCGGCACTCGTGATCGTGGTCGGTCCGGCGGCGCCGAACCCGCCGGCTGCCGTGGGGGCCGGCGTGGGCGGTCGCGACCTTTCGCTGTCCGGCAGTGTCGCCGCCAGCCACCACTCGTCGGCTCCGGGTCCGGGGAGTTCCCACCACCCGCGCTCGGACGGCAGGAGCGGCGCGCGGCGCGCCACCGCGCTGCCGAAGCTCAGCGGCTTCGGTGACTCCGTCCTGCTCGGAGCACGCTCGGCGCTGTCGAAGATCTTCCCCGGCGGCTCGATCGACGCCGTCGTCGGCCGCCAGCCCGATCCGATCCTTGCCGACGTGCGCGCCGCGGCGAAAGCAGGCAAGCTCCAGCCGTACGTCGTCCTGCATCTCGGCAACAACGGGTTGATCAAACCCGCCGACCTCGTGCGAACCCTTCAGGACCTGTCCGGTGCCCGGCTGGTGCTGGTGCTCAACGACCATCTCGATCCGTACGACCATGCCTGGCAGAAGCCGAACAACGCGACCATCGCGCGGATCGTGCCGCGGTATGCCAACGCGCGCGTGCTGGACTGGAACGCGATCGCCGGTCGTCACCACGACTGGCTCTACCCGGACGATCTTCATCTCCGACCGGCCGGCGCAACCGCGTATGCGCGACTGCTCGCGCAGGCGTACCGGCACGACGTGCGCCCCGGTTCGTAACCGCTACGGCGCGAGCATCGAGACCACGAGCGCGCGGCCGCCCAGTGCGCCGGTGAGAGTTGCGCGGGCACCCTTGCGCCGCGTGTTCCAGTGCCCGTTCACCGTGCCGTTGACGATCGAGCCGCGCACCGTCTTGCCGGCGCCGTCGACGCGTCGAACGGTCAGCGTGCACGACAGCGTGTGCAGGTAGGGCCGCCAGGTCATCGTCCCGCTGATCGCCAGGTTGCGGTCGAGCCGGAGTCGATGGAACGTGAAGCGCACGGTGTGCAGGCCGCCGGTGTAGCGGAACGTGCCGCCGTACAAGCCGACGCCGTGACCGGAGTAGTTGTTGTACCAGCGGTCCTGCAGGTCGGCCATCGTCTCCGCCGCTGCCGCCGCAGCTCTCCGGCCGAGCTCGCCGACCGCGTTTCCCGCGAGCGCGACGGCCGGTACCTGCTTGGTGAACGACGGGTAGTAGCGACCCAGGGTGCGCACCGGCGCGACCTTCTTCGCGCACGCGAGCTCGGCCTTCGACAAGTGCTTCGGGTGGGTGATGAACGCGCGCACGATCGAGCTGCTGCAGCCGTCGGTGTCGTCCTCCGCTGTCACGTGGAAGCTGTTCGCGATGATGACGTGCCGGGAGTCCGGGAACTCCGCCTTGACGAAGTCGCCTTCCTTCGGCGTCGTGATGGAGTCGAGCTCACCGGTCAGGATCAGGGTCGGGACCGACGGGTAGTGCCCGGACGGCGGTGCCGGCGGCCCGGCCGCGTAGGCCGGAGCGGGTGACGGCCACTTCAGGCACCAGTTCGCCTCCGCCCACACGGAGTGCAGGTACTCCGTGATCGTGAACGGCGCATAGACCTTCGGGTCGACCTTTTCTTCGTGCGCGATCGCGGCCTTGTACTGAGTCAGCCGTTCGCTCGGCGGGTCGGCCATGTCGTAGAGCTGCGGGTAGTCCTCGCAGCTGACCGCGGCGTCAAGGCCTTCGCTGTAGCCGGTGGGCGCGCCGTCGTACGACGAAGGATCGACGTTCTCCGCGACCAGCCGTAACAACGGTGCCCGGTCGCCGTGCAATGCGGAGCGCAGGGCGGCGGTGAACTCCCGGTAGTACTCCGGTCCGTACGTCGCACCGAAGGCGACCGCGACGAGTGCCGCTCCGTTGACGACGGCGTGGTGACGCACACCATCAGCGTCGTAGGCAATCCCGCGGTAGGGCTTCTTGCGCACCTGCTTCAGCACCCTCTCGAGCAGCTGCATGGGTTTCCCGTGCGCGGTGCGGCAGGCCGTCGAGCGGCGACACGCGGTCGCGAACGACGTGCGCATCGCGTGCGTCTGGGTCGGATACCACTGCGTCTCGCCGGTCGGGGGGTAGGCACTGTCGAGCACGATGCTGCGGATCTGGTGCGGATGGCGACCGGCGAAGACCTGGGTGAAGAAGGTGCCGTAGGAGTCGCCGTACAGGTCGACCTTGCCGAGCTTCAGCGCGCGGATCACTGCGGACTGGTCGTCGGCGGACAGCTTCGTGCCGTAGAGGTCGGCGTGGTCGCCGAGCTTCTTCGCGCACTTCGCGGCGGCGGTGTCGTAGGCACCGGCGTAGAGGTTCTGCAGGGCCGGGCAGTTGATCGCGGCGCTGCGGCCGGTGCCGCGCTGGTCGATCAGCAGCAGGTTGCGACGGCGCAGCAGCGCGCCGTACATCGCCGAGTAGTCGCGCGCACTGCCGGTCGTGCTGTAGCCCGGGCCGCCTTCGTGCGGCACGACCGTCCCAAGCACGGGATCCTCCTGGTCGGTCGCGGGGACGAAGGCGAACCCGATCCCGATGTCGCCCTTGACCGCGCCGGTCGGGTCCCAGGGCCGCTCGAGCGTGCCGCAGAAGGCATGCGGCAGCACCTTGCAGGCCGTGAGGGTGAGCGTGCCGACCGTGAGGTGAGCGCCGGCGTGCGGTCGGCGTCCGGTTGCCTGAGCGCCCGGCGCGATCGCCACCAACGAGACGACGACGGCGGCCGCGGCGCATGCGGCAGCAGTGGCACGGATGGTGGGCTGGCGAGGGCGGTGGCGAGTTCCTGGCACGCGCTGACCCTAGCCAGCGCGAGGGGTACTGGCGAGGCCGGAAGACTGGCGCAGATTCACTATTCACTCAGCGT